>NZ_JARUXD010000057.1:0-22415 GCF_030433875.1 Curtobacterium sp. PsM8
CGCCGCGCGCCCCCCCCCGCCCCCCCCCCCCCCGCGGCGGGCCCCCGGGGGGGCGGGGGGCGCCCGCCCCCCCCCCCCCCCCCCACCGCGCGGCGGAGGTGAGCGTGGTGTTGTGACCAGTCGGGCACACGCCGCCCGCCGCCGCCGCCCGCCGCTCGGGGCGCGCCGCACCCGGCGGGCGCGCACGACGAAGGGCCCCGGCGGAAGCCGGGGCCCTTCGGGGTGGGAACGCTAGTTGCGGGAGCTGCTCGCCAGGATCGCCAGGATGCGCAGGATCTCGAGGTAGAGCCAGACCAGCGTGACGATGAGCCCGAAGGCCGCCGTCCACGCGTAGACACGGGGAGCACCGCGCTCGACACCGGTCTTGATCTGGTCGAAGTCGAGGATCAGCGAGTACGCCGCCATCAGCACCACGAAGATGCCGATCAGGACGCCCAGCGGGATGCCGAACAGCGTGACTCCGAGGAGGCCGAAGGCGCTCTGGGTCACACCGGTGAACATCAGCACGATGTTGACGAGCGAGAACGCCATGTACCCGACCATCGCGACCAGGAAGAACCGGGTCAGCTTCGGCGTCGCACGGACCTTGCCGGACGAGAACAGCAGCAGCGTGACGGCGAAGACACCGAGGGTGCCGAACACCGCCTGCGTGACGATGCCGTCCCACATCGTGTTGTACATGGCCGAGATGCCACCGACGAACAGTCCCTCGAAGAAGGCGTACGCCAGCACGAGTGCCGGCGACGGCTTCTTCTTGAAAGTGTTCACCAGGGCGAGGACGAACCCGACGATCGCGCCGACGATCCAGACGACCGGCGGCAGGTTCCAACCGGCGACCGAACCGACGATGAGCACGCCGAACGCCAGGAGCGTCTTGACGATCGTGTCCTCGTACGACATACGGCCGGTGTCGACCTTGTCGGCCGAGGGGCGGTCGTACATGTCACGGAGCTGGTCCGGCGACATGCCGGGCTGCTGCGGCGCCTGACCCCAGCCGGTCTGGCCGGACGGGGCCTGCGGGTAGCCGCCCTGCTGCGGGTACCCCTGCTGCGGGTAGGCGCCCTGCGGTGCGTTCGAGCCGGCGCCCCATGCGTTCCGGCCCGCGTCGTTGAAGGCGGGGGACTGGTCGAAACCGGGCTTGAAGGCCATGGTGTCCTCTGATTTCCTCTGGTGTGGAGTCGTGGATCCGGTACCCGGGTGGCATCGGATCGTGGGCTCGTGACGGAGTGCGGCGGTGCCGTTCCTTCGTGTCCTCACAGCCTACGGGCCGTCAGGGTCCGATGGCTGGGGATCCGCGGGAAGCGGAACCGGCGTCCGTGCTCCTGCGCGCTAGCCTATTGACGGTCGCTGTCGGTCCCCCGTGGGAACTCCGCACGCTCGCTGAACGTCCGCGACGACGCCGGGGTGGGTGGACACCGTGTTCACCCGCGCTCCGTATCGTCGCCGACATGCAGCCGCTCGTCATCGCCCACCGCGGAGCCTCCGGGTACCGCCCCGAGCACTCCCGCAGTGCCTACGAACTCGCGATCGAGCTCGGCGCCGACGCCATCGAGCCGGACCTGGTGCCGACGAAGGACGGGGTCCTGGTCCTCCGGCACGAGAACGAGGTCTCCGGCACGACCGACGTCGCCGACCGACCGGAGTTCCGCGACCGCCGCACCACGAAGACGATCGACGGGCACCGGCTCACCGGCTGGTTCACCGAGGACTTCACCTGGGACGAGGTGCGCACCCTGCGGACCCGTGAGCGCCTGCCGGAGCTGCGCCGCGCCTCCCGGCAGCACGACGGCGAGGACACGGTCCTGCGCCTGGAGGACCTGCTCGCGATCCTGGACGCCGCCCCGCGACCGGTGGGCCTGGTCGCCGAGGTGAAGCACGCCAGTGCGTTCGCGGCGGCGGGGTTCCCGATGGCCTCGCTCCTCGACGGCGTTCTCGGCGCCGCCGGCTGGCGCGGCGACGACCGGCTGACCGTCGAGTCGTTCGAGAAGGGCGTCCTCCGCCAGGTCGCCGAACACGGGACCGGTGGTCGGCTGGTGTACCTCCAGGAGGCCCGTGGTGCGGCCGCGGACGAGGTCGCCGCCGACGGTTCCGCCGCCACGACCTACGCCGCCGAGCGGACGGACGCGGCGCTCGCGCGGCTCGCGGCCGAGTTCCACGGCATCAGCGTCGACCTGCCGACCCTGATGGCCGGCGTCGACACCCGCGCCGTCGACGACCCCGGGCCGGTCCGGAGTGACATGGTCGACCGGGCGCACGCGGTCGGCCTGGCGGTCTACACGTGGACGCTGCGGCCGGAGAACCGGTTCCTGCCCGCGGCGCTCCGTCGTGGCGGCGAGCTGGCGGCGCTCGGCGACTGGGAACGGTGGTTCACCTCGGTCCTCCGCACGGGCGTCGACGGGGTGTTCGCGGACCACGCCGACCTCGCGGTGCGGGCCCGATCGCTCGCCGCGGAACGGTCCGACCGGGCCTGATCGGACGTCGGGGGTCGCGCCTAGACTGTCTCGGACATGACGATCGTGCTCGACCCCTCCGACCCCACGCCCGGCCGCACCGACGGCACGGGTGCCGGTGACCGCGCCTACCAGGACCCGTTCACCGCGGGCCTGAACCCCCAGCAGAAGGAAGCCGTCGAGTACCGCGGCGAGTCCCTGCTCATCGTCGCCGGTGCCGGCTCGGGCAAGACGAGCGTGCTCACCCGCCGCATCGCGCTGCTCCTGGCGAACCGCGAAGCCTGGCCGTCGCAGATCCTGGCGATCACGTTCACGAACAAGGCCGCGGCCGAGATGCGCGAGCGGGTCCAGGCACTCGTCGGGCAGGCGGCCGAGGGCATGTGGATCTCGACGTTCCACTCGGCGTGCGTGCGGATCCTCCGGCGCGAAGCCGAACGGTTCGGGTTCCCGCAGTCGTTCACCATCTACGACTCGGCGGACTCGCGGGCGCTGCTGAAGCGGATCATCAAGGACCTCGAGGCGGACACCCTCGGGCTGACCGTCGGTGCGGCGGCGTCGAAGATCTCGAAGCTCAAGAACGAGCTGCAGGACATCGACACCTACGCACGCAACATCAACGCGAGCGACCCGCAAGAGGTCATGTTCACCGAGGTGTTCCGTCGGTACACGAACGACCTGCGCCGGGCGAACGCGTTCGACTTCGACGACCTCATCGGGCAGACGGTCTTCCTGTTCCGGGCCTTCCCGGACGTCGCGGCGCTCTACCAGCGGCGGTTCCGGTACATCCTGGTCGACGAGTACCAGGACACGAACCACGCGCAGTACTCCCTGATCCGCGAGCTCACGCGGCCGGTGCCGGTCGAGCAGGTCGACAAGCTCGAGGACTCCGGGCAGCACGTCGCCCGGATGCGCGAGACCGACGGCACGATCGCCCCGGCGTCCCTGACCGTGGTCGGCGACTCCGACCAGTCGATCTACGCCTTCCGTGGCGCGGACATCCGCAACATCGTCGAGTTCGAGCGGGACTTCCCGAACTCGAAGGTCATCCTGCTCGAGCAGAACTACCGCTCGACGCAGAACATCCTCGACGCCGCGAACGCCGTCATCGCGAACAACTTCGACCGTCAGGCGAAGAGCCTGTTCACCGACGTCGGCGCGGGCGAGAAGATCGTCGGCTTCACCGGGTACACCGGCCATGACGAAGCCCAGTTCGTCGCGGACGAGATCCAGCGTCTGCACGAGGACGGCATGGACTACCGCGACATGGCGGTGTTCTACCGGACGAACTCGCAGACCCGTGCGCTGGAGGAGATCTTCATCCGCGCCGCGATCCCGTACCGGGTGCTCGGTGGCACGAAGTTCTACGAGCGTGCCGAGATCAAGGACGCCATGGCGTACCTGATCACCGTCGCGAACCCGGCCGACCCGCTGTCGCTCCGGCGCATCCTGAACGTGCCGAAGCGCGGCATCGGCGCCGTGACCGAGACCAGCTTGCAGCGCTACGCCGACGACCACGAGGTCTCGCTGCGGGAAGCCCTGCGGCACGCGGACGAGCTCGGCTTCGGGCCCAAGGTCCGGACGGCGATCACCTCGTTCGCCGCGTTGCTTGACGACGTCTCCGCGAAGGCCGCAGACCAGCCCGTGGTCGACACGCTGACCCAGCTGCTCGACGGGTCGGGGCTGCTCGAACAGCTCCGGAAGTCGCCGGACGCGCAGGACGCCGCCCGTGCGGACAACATCGACGAGCTCGTCGCCGTGACGCGGGAGTTCCAGAAGAACAACCCCGAGGGCACGCTGTCCGACTTCCTGACCGAGGTCTCGCTGGTGGCCGCGGCCGACGAGCTCGACGACTCGTCCGGCACGGTGTCCCTGATGACCCTGCACACCGCGAAGGGCCTGGAGTACGACGCCGTGTTCCTGACCGGTGTCGAAGAGGACCTGCTGCCGCACCGGATGTCCGCGAACGAGCCGGGCGGGCCCTCGGAAGAGCGCCGCCTGTTCTACGTCGGGATCACCCGCGCCAAGAAGGTCCTGTTCCTGTCGCTCGCGATGACCCGGGCGCAGTTCGGTGACGTCAACGTGGCGATGCCGTCGCGCTTCCTGCAGGAGATCCCCGAGGGCCTCATCGAGTGGAAGCAGTCGCCCGGCATGGCGAACAGCCGCGGTGGCACGCAGCCCCGGGCGATCAACGCCCGACGTGACGGCGGCAGCGCCGGCGGGTTCGGCGGCGCAGGCGGCAACGGTGGCGGTGGCTACCGCGGCGGTGGCGGCTGGGGCGGCGGGTCCTACGACCGCGCTGCTGCGGCGGCGAAGACCCGTCCGAAGACCGAGTGGGCGAACCGCGTCTCGGGGCAGGTCCGCGACAACGGGGACATGGAACTCGTCGCCGGCGACCGGATCTCGCACGTCGACTTCGGGCAGGGGACCGTCTCGGCGGTGACCGGCCAGGGCGCGAAGCGGATCGCCGAGATCGCGTTCGACACCGCCGGGCGGAAGAAGCTCCTCATCAAGATCGCCCCGATCGAGAAGCTGTAGGGGTCCTCACCGGTCTCCACCGGACTGGCGGGTCCGGCTCGCCTGGCGTTCACCGGGCGGTCCCGAGGTGTTCCCCGCCGGTGGCTACCGTCCGGGACTGTGCAGAACACTCCTCGTGACCCCGATCGCACTCCGGTCTCGCGCCGCGGCTTCCTCGTCGGCTCGGGCCTGGCTGGTGCCGCCGGCCTCGCCGCCGTCAACGGACTCGGCAGTGCGCCGGCCGTCGCAGAGCCCCTGACCGGTACCTCGCTGGCGGTACCCGGTGCGGCAGCGCACGCGGCGCAGTCGGTCGCATCCGCGGCGCACACCGGGCACACCGGGCGCTGGAAGCCGGACACCACGTCGCCCCGCTTCACCGTCGCGGTGATGCCGGACACGCAGTACATGTTCGACGGCGCCGCGGTGGACGAGGCGCCGATGCGTGCGTCGCTCGAGTACGTGGTCCGCGAGCAGTCCCGGCACAACACGGTGTTCCTCGTGCACCTCGGCGACCTGACGCAGAACGGTGCGGCGTCCGAGATGCAGGCGGCCGGCTCGGTCTTCGACGTGCTCGACCGGGCGGGGGCGCCGTACAGCGTGCTCGCCGGCAACCACGACATCGACTCGTCGACGGACGACCAGCGTGGTCGGACGCCGTACCTGGACGTGTTCGGCCCGCAGCGGTTCCGACGCTCGTCGAGCTGGATCGGGTCGAGCCCGGACGGGTACAACAGCGCGCACCGGTTCACGGCGGGCGGCCGCGAGTGGGTCGTGCTGGCGCTCGACTGGCACACCAGCGTCGGCGGCCTCGCCTGGGCCAGCTCGGTGCTCGCCGCCCGACCGCATGCGCCGGTGATCCTCACCACCCACACGCTCGTCGACTCGGACCCGACCGGAGGTGCCGCGTTCGACGCCTACGGGCAGCAGCTCTGGGACGCCTTCATCGCGCAGCACGACCAGGTGTTCCTCACCCTGAACGGGCACTACTGGGGCCCGGGGCGCACCACGAAGCAGAACGCGGCTGGGCACGACGTCGCACTGCACCTGACGAACTACCAGAACCGCTACTACGGCGGCGCAGCGATGATCCGGCTCTACCACGTCGACCTCGAGCGGAACGTCATCGACGTCGAGACGCTGTCGCCGTTCCTGCTCGGCGGCGGACTCGACGACACGAACGAGCTGGCCGCGCAGGAGCTCCGACTCAGCGGCGACGTCGACCGGTTCACGATGGCCATCGACTTCGACGCACGGTTCGCGGGGTTCGCGCCGGTCGCACCACGGGCCTCCCGTCCGGCGGCGCGCATGCTCGTGGCGGGGACGCTCGCGTACTGGCGGTTCGACGGCAACGCCGACGGCACGACGCTGGCGTCGTCCAGCCGGGTGCGCGACCAGAGCGGCCACGGGAACGACCTGGTGGTCGCCGCGCGGCCCGGCGCGGTCGCCGGAGCGCTGCGCTGGTCGACGGCACACCACCCTGACCAGCCGGGCGCCGGCAGCCTGGTGCTGCAGGGCGGCAAGCCCGGCGGTCAGCACCTGCAGACCGTCGACGCCGCACCGCTCAACGCCGAACACTTCGCCCACGGGTACACGGTGGAGGCCTTCTTCTCGCTGCCGACCACGTTCGACCCGAGCGCGAACGGGTTCAGCGCGCTGCTGTCCCAGTACTCGAGCGCGGGGCAGGTCGGCAAGGCCCGTTCGAGCGACGGCGACCCGGACGAACCCGCCGTGACGCTCAGCCTGTCCGGCGACCGCGAGCTGCAGTGGTGCGTCTACCCGGCGAGCCAGGACGGGTCGCTCACGAACTGGGGACACGAGCTGCCCCTCGGACAGTGGTGGCACGTCGCCGTGGTGAACGACCGGACCCACACCGTGCTGTACGTCGACGGGTGCCCCGTGGTGCGGAACCCGTCGACTCGGAACCGGGGGCTGAGCACCGTCGGCAAGCCCTGGCTGCTCGGCGGGTACCGCTACGGCGGCCTGCTCGACCAGGTGTTCGTCGGCTCGATCGGTGACGTGCGGATCGTCGGTCGGGCGCTGGAGCCGCGGGAGTTCATGATCGCCTGAGACGGCACCCGAGCGGGGTCGTCCCGACCGGCCCGGGCGGCTGAACCTGTCTGGCGCCTGCGTCAGCGGACCATGCGCGCCGCGACGAGCGGGGTGTCGCCGAGGTGCTCGGTCTTCGTCGCTCCGTCGCGCCGGAACCCGTTGCGCGCGTAGAACGCCTGCGCGCGGGGGTTGTCGTCCGCGACCCAGAGGTACGCCGGCACGTCGCCGAGCACCGCGTCGAGGAGCATCTGACCGGCCCCGGACCCGTAGGCGGCGGCCAGGACGTAGATGCCCTCGAGCTCACGGCTGCGGACGGGGTGCTCGTCGCGACCGGGACCCGCGGTCGCCCACCCCACGACGGTGCCGTCCTGCTCCGCGACCGCGACCGTGACGTCGGGGTCGGCCAGGACGCGCCGCCACCGGGTGGTCCGTGCGACGGGGTCGAGCGAGGCGAGGAACGCGGCGGGCAGCAGGTGGGCGTAGGCCTCTCGCCACGCTTGCACGTGCACCTCAGCGATCCCCGGGGCGTCCTGGTCGACGGCGGTACGGACGGTGGTGCGTGGTGCGGCCGGCATGGTCCGACGCTACCGCCGCGCACCACCGCCACCGCCACCGCTCCCGCCGCCGCACGCTGTCGAGGGCTGCTCGCGTCCGCCACGCCCGACCCCCTCGGACGGGTGACAAGGAGCAGAGGTAAGGTTAGCCTCACCTAACGTGACACCTCTCGACATGATCAGTCCCGACTCTGCCCAGCACTACCGGGAGGCCGTCGGTGCGACGGTCGACCGGCTCGCTGCCCGGATCGCCACCGCCGACCTGCCGACCACGAGCACCCCGGCCGCCGAACTGCACCGCCGCGTGCGGGCCATCGACCTCGACGCCCCGGCCATCGGCACCGACCGGGCGCTCGCCGAACTCGACGAGCTCTTCGTGCAGGAAGCGGTGTGGTTCCACACCCCCGGGTACCTCGCGCACCTGAACTGCCCGGTCGCCCTGCCCGCGGTCGTGGCCGAGGCCGTCCTGGCCGCCGTCAACCCGTCGGTCGACACCTGGGACCAGTCCCGCATCGGCACCGACATCGAGCGGCACGTGGTCGACTGGCTCGCCGGGCGGATCCGCTTCGCGGCCGGGGACGGCGTCTTCACCTCGGGTGGGTCCCAGTCGAACCTGCAGGCACTGCTGCTGGCCCGCGAAGCAGCGACGGACACCGCGGCGACCGACACCGCGGCGACCGGAACCTCGGCGACCCTCGACACCCTCGCCCTCTTCGCCACCGCCGAGACCCACTTCAGCGTCAAGAAGTCCGCCCGGCTGCTCGGCCTGCCCGACGCCGCCGTGATCGACGTCCCCACCGACCCCGCCGGTCGGATGCTCCCCGCAGCACTGGCGCAGGCGATCGCCGACGCCCGTGCCGCCGGCCGCACCCCGATGGCCGTCGTCGCGACCGCCGGCACGACCGACCGCGGCGTCATCGACCCGCTCGCCCCGATCGCCGACGTCTGCGACCTCGAGGGCGTCTGGCTGCACGTCGACGCCGCCTACGGCTGCGGCCTGCTCGTCTCGCCGACCCGGCGGCACCTGCTCGACGGCATCGAGCGTGCCCGGAGTGTCACGGCGGACCTGCACAAGTCCTTCTTCCAGCCGGTGTCGTCGAGCGTGCTCGTCGTGCGGGACCCGGCGGACCTGCGCCGCGCCTCCTGGCATGCCGACTACCTGAACCCGGAGGACGCGGCCGAACCGAACCAGGTCGACAAGTCGCTGCAGACCACGCGGCGGTTCGACGCGCTGAAGCTCTGGGCGACGCTCCGGGCCTCGGGTGCGGACGCCATCGGCACCGCGTTCGACGCCGTCATCGACCTGGCCGAGGCGACCCACGCACTGGTACAGGCGCACCCGGACCTGGAGCTCGTCGCGCCGACGCAACTGAGCACCGTGCTGTTCCGGTGGCAGCCGGCCGGCGTGACCGACGACGAGGCCGACGCGATGGTGGCGCCGCTCCGGGCCGCGCTGCTGGCGGAGGGGCGGGTGCTCATCGCCAAGACCGTGATCGCGGGACGGCCGTGCAACAAGCTCACGCTGCTCAACCCGGCGACGACACCCGAGCAGGTGCAGGCGTCGCTCGACCACGTCGTCGCGACCGCCGAGGGCCTCCGCCGAGCGACGGCCCCCACCACGACGACCGGAGCGAACCGATGAGCACCCCGACGACCCCCGACCACGTCCATGACGTCATCGGGATCGGCATCGGCCCGTTCAACCTGGGTCTCGCGTGCCTCACCGACCCGCTCGACGAGGTCGAGGCGGTGTTCCTCGACGCCGCCGACGGCTTCGCCTGGCACCACGGCATGATGCTCGACGGCGCGACGATCCAGGTGCCGTTCCTCGCCGACCTCGTGACGATGGCGGACCCGACCTCACCGTTCTCGTTCCTGGCGTGGCTCAAGGAGACCGGCCGCCTCTACCCCTTCTACATCCGCGAGGACTTCCACCCCCTGCGCTCCGAGTACGACGCCTACTGCCGGTGGGCCGCGGACCGGCTCGACACCTTGCGCTGGGGTCGCCGGGTGACCGCGGTGGAGCACGACCCCGCGACGGACCTGTTCACGGTGTCCGCCGAGACCGCCACCGGCACCGAGGTCCGTCGGGCGCGCCACGTCGTCGTCGGCGTCGGCACCGAGCCGTCGGTGCCCCCGGCCCTCCGCAGCCTGGCCGGGCCGGTGGTGCACTCCGCCGACTACCTGCCGAACCGCGACGCGCTCCGGCACGCCGGGTCGATCGCCGTGATCGGCAGCGGGCAGTCGGCGGCCGAGGTGTACCTGGACCTCCTCGAGGGGCTCCGCGAGGGCGGGTACCGGCTCGACTGGGTCACCCGGTCGCCGCGGTTCTTCACGATGGAGGACACCAAGCTCACGCTCGAGATGACGAGCCCCGAGTACACGGACCACTTCCACGCCCTGCCCGAACCCGTCCGTGACCGCCTGGGTCGCGAGCAGCGGAGCCTGTACAAGGGGATCAGCACGGACCTGGTCAGCGAGGTCTACGACACCCTGTACCGGATCAGCGCCCGCGGCCCGGTTCCGACGACCCTCCGCACCGAGACGAGCGTCACCGACGCGGTCTGGGACGCCGATCGTGGCACGTACCGCCTGACGCTCCGGCACGAGCAGCTCGGCGAGACGTACGAGCACGAGGTCGACCGCGTCGTCCTCGCCACCGGGTACACGCCGCGTCCGCCGCGCTTCCTCGACCCGGTCGAGCACCTGGTGCAGCGCGACTCGCGAGGCCGGCTCGCCGTCGCCCGCGACCACCACGTCGACACCCTCGGCGGCCGCATCTGGGTGCAGAACGCCGAGGAGCACACGCACGGCCTGACCGCGCCGGACCTCGGCATGGGCGCGTGGCGGAACGCCTCGATCATCCGGTCCGTCACGGGGCGCGAGGTCTACGGCCTGGAGGCCCGGATCGCCTTCCAGGAGTTCGGCCTGCCCGCCTCGGTGCGGGCCGGGCACGAGGCGGCGTCCGCATGAGCGCGGACGCGGCCCCGGGCCTCCTGTCCGTCGAACCGGTGGACCCGGACCGGGACGCCGCCCTGGTGCAGTCCTGGCTGGCGCACCCGGCGTCGTCGTGGTGGGGCATGCAGCAGGCCGACGTGGCGGAGGTGCGCGGGTACCTCCAGGCGGTGCGTGCGGACCCGGCGCAGGACGGCTGGCTCGTCGTCCGCGACGGACACCCGTGTGCCTACGCCGAGACGTACGACCCGGCACTCGTGCTGCTCACCGACGTCTGGCCGGCGCGGTCCGGCGACGTCGGCATGCACCTGCTCGTCGCACCGCCGCCCGCGGACGGCCGGGTGCACGGCCTGACCAGCGCCGTGATGCGGACCGTCGTCGAGCACTGTCGGGACGCCCTCGGTGCCCGTCGCGTGGTCGTCGAACCCGACGTCCGGAACACGGCCGTGCAGGCGAAGAACGCCGAGGTGGGGTTCCGGGTGCTGCGGGAGGTCGACGTCGACGGCAAGCGGGCGCTGCTCTCGGTCCTGGACACCGAGCGGATCGGGCAGCCGGACGACGACGGCCCTGCCGCACACCTGCGACCCGAGCACCTGGCGGTCGCCGAACGGCACCTCGTCGCCAAGGCGATCGCCGAGTTCACCCACGAACGGCTCGTCACTCCGCGGCCGGACGGGGACGGCTGGCTGCTCGACACCGGTGCCTCGCAGTACCGGTTCCGCGCCCGACGGCACGCGCTCGAGCACTGGTCGATCGACGAGCCATCGCTCACCCGGACCACCGGGTCGGACGGCCAGCCGGTCCCGCTCGACGCGCAGGACCTGGTCCTGGAACTCCGGGACGTCCTCGGGATCCCGGACGCCCTGATCGGCACCTACCTGGAGGAGGTCGCGTCCACCCTCGCCAGTGCCGCCGCGAAGCACCGCCGCGGGGGTCCGTCCGCCGCACAGCTCGCCCGCGGACGGCGCGACGGGGACGTCGTCGCCGGGTTCCAGGACGTCGAGGCCGCGATGACCGAGGGCCACCCGGCGTTCGTCGCTGCGAACGGCCGCATCGGGTTCGGCCTGGACGAGTACCGCGCCTACGCCCCGGAGTCCGGCGGACGCCTGCGCTACCGGTGGCTCGCCGCCCGTCGTGCGCACACTCACCTGGCGCTCGCCGCGGACCGCACCGAGGCCGAGCACTGGGCGGCCGAGCTCGACCCGGAGACCGTCGAACGCTTCCGGCAGACGCTGCGCCGGCGCGGCCTCGACCCGGACGAGTACGTCTGGTTGCCCGTGCACCCGTGGCAGTGGCAGCACCGGATCGCCGTGACGTTCGCGCCCGACCTCGGCCGGCAGGACCTGGTGGACCTCGGCGAGGGGCCGGACACCTACCAGCCGCAGCAGTCGATCCGGACGACGTTCAACCGGTCCCGGCCGGAGCGCTCGTACGTGAAGACGGCGTTGGCGGTGCAGAACATGGGGTTCCTCCGCGGGATGTCGCCGGCGTACATGCGCTCGACCCCGGCCGTGAACGACTGGGTCGCCGAGCTCGTCGCCGACGACCCCACCCTGCGCGCGGCCGGCTTCCGGGTGCTCCGGGAACACGCGGCCATCGGGTACACCGGCGACGCGTACCACCGGGTCGACGTGACGTCTCCGCAGCGGAAGATGCTCGCCGCGCTCTGGCGGGAGAGCCCGGTACCGCGGACCGAGCCGGGGGAGCGCCTGCTGACGATGGCGGCGCTGCTGCACCGGGACGCCGACGGACGTGCGGTGGCGTCGGAACTCGTCCGTGCCTCCGGTCTCGAGCCCGCCGAGTGGGTCCGCCGGTACCTCGACGCGTACCTGCGGCCCGTCGTGCACTGCCTGACCGTGCACGACCTGGCGTTCATGCCGCACAGCGAGAACCTGGTGCTCGTCGTCCGCGACGCGGTGGTGACGGGTGCGTTCATGAAGGACATCGGGGAGGAGGTCGCGGTCCTCGGTGTGCACGACGACCGCCCGGTGCCCGAGTCGATCGGGCGGATCGTGCACCCGGTGGACGACGCCGAGGCGGCGCTCGCCGTCCACACCGACGTGTTCGACGGGGTGCTGCGGTTCCTCGCCGCGGTGCTCGACGACGACGGGGTGCTGCCGGAGTCGGCGTTCTGGGAGCTCGTCGGCGGGTGCATCGACCGGCACGCGGCGGAACACCCGGACCGTCGTCGGCCGCTGGACCTCCGCGTGCGGTCGTTCGCGCACTCGTGCCTGAACCGGCTGCAGCTGCGGAACACCCTGACGATGGTCGACCTGGCGGACCAGTCGTCGTCGTTGATCCGGGCGGGGGAGATGCCGAACCCGATCGGGCGCGGCTGACGCGGCCAGGCCGGTGACCCCGCCCGGCCGGACGGGGTCACCGCCGCGCGGCTACGGCTGCAGCCGCGTCGCCGTCCAGGTGCCGTCGGTGTGCACGTACTGCAGGCGGCGGTGCATCCGGTCACGGCTGCCGTGCCAGAACTCGACCGTGTCGGGCTCCAGGCGCCAGGCGTCCCACAGCGGCGGCCGGGGCACGTCGTCGTCGGACTCCGCGAGCAGCTCGTTGGCGTCGTCGATGAGGTCCTGCAGCGTCCGCGGTTCGAGCACGGCGGACTGGTCGGCGATCGCGGTGGCGGCGCGGGACTTCGGCGAGCGGTCGGCGAACAGGGCGTCGGACTCCTCGTCGGAGAGCTGCACGACCCGACCCTCGAACCGCAGCTGCTGCATCGTCTCGCGCCAGTAGACCTGCAGTGCGGCGTGCGGGTTCTCGGCGAGCTGGCGGCCCTTGGGGCTCTCGGCCGAGGTGCCGAACACCAGCCCGCGGTCCTCGATCCGCTTGACGTCGACGGTCCGGGCGCTGACCCGGCCGTCGGCGCCGGCGGTCGCGAGGGTCATCGACATCGGCTCGGACACCTCGTGGTCACCGGCCTGGTCGAGCCAGAGACGCGCGAGGTCGAGCGGCGAGGCCGGAGGCGCGTCGAACTCGGGCAGGTGCAGGGAATCGTCCCCGGACAGCGAAGCAGACATGTCCCCACTCAACCGCGCTCAGTCCGTCCACGTCCAGGCTGCCGGGGGACGACCCGCCCGCCCGGTGCCGGCCCGCGTCACCGGTGCCACCGCGGGGTCGAGCCGGGTCAGTGCCGGGTTCGTCCGGAGCGCCCGGTTGAGGTTGCCCGCGTCGGGTGTCACCCCGGTCAGGGCGACGACGAGCCGCGCCGCGTCCGGTGTGGTGAACCGCTCGCCGAGCAGCGCCCGGGTCAGCGGTGTGTCCGACCAGAGCCGGGTCCGGGCGTGGTCGAGCGCCGCGGCGATGATCCGGTCGTGGTCGAACGGCAGCCCGAGCGGCAGGTCCGTCGCGTCATGCCACCGCACGGCGTCGTCGACGGCGGTCGACCCGGCGGTCACGGCGAGGAACGCGATGCTGATCGCGGCGCTCCGCGGGTCGCGCTCGGGGCCGTCGAACGCCCCGACCTGGGCGAGGTGCCGGACCGCCGCCGCATCCACCCCGGTCTTGGTCCGCAGGGCGCGTCGCGCACCGTCGGCGAGGAGTTCCGGACCGTCCAGCAGGACGCCGGGCAGCGCCTCCCGTCCGACGAACGGCTCGTACCGCCGCCGGGCGGTGGCGACCCGGAGACCACCCGGCCCCGCCGTGTCGCCCGCACCAGTACCGGCGCCGTCGAACGCGACGAGGACGACGTCCACGGCGATCAGCGGCTGGTCGCGGACCGCCGCCGGGGCGGCCCCGGTCACGCGGTCGCCGCCACCGGGTCGGTGTCGGTGCCGGCGGCAGCCGCGCGACGGGCGGCGCGGTCGGCCCGTTCGCGACGGAGGGTCTCGCGGACGTCGGCGAAGGACTGGAGGACCGTGAACCGCCCGTCGACCCACACCGGCTGGAGCAGGCTGGTCGCCTCGTCCTCCGGCGTGGCCTGGTCGGTCTGCCGGATCTCGCCGGTCGCATCGCGGTGCAGGGCGATGCGGCCCTTCGCGCTCTTCTTGCCGCTGCCGGTCTTCGGGTCCTTCTGGATGTCGACCGGCTCACCGTTCACCAGTGCCCACGTGGCCTTGACCGCGCTGCCGAGGTTGTCACGGGTCATGAACTGGTACGTGTACGACCCGATGCCGAGCACCACGTTGTCGCTGGCGTAGCCCTTCGCGGCGAGGCGCTCGTAGATGCGGCGCGCCCGGTCGAGGGTGATGCTGTCGCCGTAGATCACGCCGATGTGCTGGTCGAGGACCTTGTAGCCGCGCTCGTTGACGGTGTGGCCGAACAGCTCGTCGAGCAGTTCCACGACGCCCTTCTGCTCGTCGCTGCGGTCGGCGGCGGAGAGCTCGGCCTCGTCGACGCCGTGCACGGTGCCGGTGACGATGTCGACCGGGTCGCCGGAGTCGGGGCGGATCACGAGCTTGCCGTCGCGCGCCATGATGCGGTCCTCGAGCTGCGGCAGCACCTCGGTGAGCACCTTGAACAGGTCGAAGCCGTCGCTGACCGCCGAGACGACCCCGGTCGGGTACACGTCGAGGATCTGCCGGAAGGTCTCGAGCTCGCCGTCGGCACCGCGGACGCACATCACGCTGTGCTCGGTCGCCGGGACGCTCGCCGCCACCCAACCGTTGTCGCCGGGGTAGTAGCGGGCGATGTGGTCGAGCGACGGCATCGAGTCGGTGCCGAGGAAGGAGAGCAGGTGTCCGGCGCCGGACGCTGCCGCGGACTCGATGCTGGTCTGCCCGCGGAACGAGAAGTCGTGGGCGGCGAAGTCGATGCTCGCCGGGTCCGCCCCGGTGCGTTCGGCCCACTCCTCCATCAGGTCGCGGTACTCGAGCGCCTTCGTGGCGACCGTGGACGGGTGCCAGATCGACGCCGACAGGGCGGTCTCGATGTAGTTCGGCAGCCACGAGAACGCGTCGACGGTGTTCTCGACGGTCAGGGTCGCGACGCCGATCGGGGCGAGGGTGCCCTCGGGCAGGGCGCGGATCTCGAGGGGAAGGTAGCCGAGGCGGTGCAGGGCGCGGACGTGGTCGCTGCCGATGGTGTTCGGGCCGAAGTAGCCCTCGAGTGCCTGCTCGAACAGGTCGCAGACCAGGTCCTCGTCGGCGGCGAAGAACGGCGCCCACGCCTCGACCAGGTACCGCTGGATGAAGGCCTGCAGCCCGAAGACGACCGCGTGCGTCGACTCCGGCATGTGCGCGTTCGACCGGTTCGTCCAGTTGATGAGGATCCGCGTGGTGCCCTCGGGGTAGAGCTGCCGGTGCGAGTGCTTGTAGCCGTCGACGGCCAGGAGCGGGGCGATCGGGCTGGCGGTGGTGATCCGCGGCTCGAGGCCGGCAGTGGTGCTCGTGCTTGTGGTGCTCGTCGTGTTCGTCATCGGATCTCCTCGGTGAGGTACGGGGTCAGGGGGACGGTGCGCAGGCCCTCGATGGCGTTCTGCGCGGGGTACGAGTCGGTGGTGACGATCTCGCCGAAGTGGTCGGCGAGCTGGGCGGCCCGGCCGGAGAAGACGCCGTGCGAGACCCAGAGGCCCAGGCGCTCCTTCGGCAGTCCGGTGCTGCCCGCGAGGCCCATGAAGGTGCCGCCGCCGTCGCAGATGTCGTCGACGACGAGGAACCGGCCGGTGTCGGGCAGCGGCTCGCAGGTGAAGCCGTCGAGCTTCCCGGTGTCCGGGTTGCGGTGCTTCTCGGCGCGGTACACCGGCAGCCCGCAGGCGTCGGCGGCCGCGGTGGCCCGGGCGACCGCGCCGGCGTCCGGGGCGATGATGCCCTGGTAGGCCTGCTCGGTGCCGGGTGCGCCGACCACCTCGTCGCGGACGATGCGGGCACTCGCCACGACGGTGAGGTCCTCGATCAGACCGACGATGACCGGCGAGTGCGGGTCGAACGCGATCACCTGGTCGATGTGGAAGCCGTTGAGGATGTCCGCGTAGACCTTCGCACCGAACGGCAGGCCGCGGTCCTGGCGGGCGCCGGGCAGGTACGGCACGAGGGCGACGGAGCGGGAGCCGCGCTGCCGGACCGCGTCCGCCCACATGCCGAGCATGACGAGGTCGTCGCCGCTCGTGCCGCGGAGCGTCGCGACCTCGACGAGGTCCGTCGCCAGGATCTGGGTGGCGGCGGCGTCTGCCGACTCGTCGGGACCGGCCGCGACCTTGACGTGTGCCTCACCCGCGGGGAACCGCATGGTGGTGAACGTCGGGGTGGTCGGCTGGCCGGAGCGGGTCCGGGTGCTGAGTTCGACTGCCATGACCCGACCGTAGCACTGTTCTTGTCGCTATGACAAGAAACTGGTCGGATCGGGTTCAGGCCGCGGCGTACCGCCGGGCGGTCCGGTGCATGGCACGGAGGAGCAGCGGCCCCGGCAGACGGAGCAGCGCCCCGGGCAGGACGGCACGGAGCAGCCGGAGCCCCGTCACGGTCCGGTGGAAGCGACGGACCTCCCGCGGGCCCCACGGGAAGCCGTACTGCGTCCGGACCGGCGCCGGCAGCATCCCCACCGTGACGACCCGGACGACCGGCATCACGGCGCGGACCCAGGCCGGGGCGTGCCGCGGGTGCAGCAGGTCGCGCACCACACCGCGGGCGTCGTCGGTGACCCGGAGCTGCGCGAGCGTCGACGCCCAGTACCGCTCGAAGGCCGCCATCGAGTCCGGCCACCGCTCCGCCGGCACCCGCAGCGCGGTCGCGATCGGCGCGTACGCCCGGAGGACGTCCTCGGCCCGCTCGTCGTCGACCGTGCTGCCGAGCAGGCGGTGCGCCCGGAGCGCGGAGTCGACGAGCGTGGCCGCGACCCAGAGCTGCCGGTCGCAGTCGTCGGCGCCGGTCACCGGTCGGTGCGCGTGCGTCACGAACGACGCCGCGACGGCAGCGTCCTCGGGCGTCCCGACCACGACGGCGTAGACGTACATCAGGGTGTGCGCCAGGCGCTGCTGCGGTCGGCGCGCGAAGTCCGAGTGGCGGCGCACCCCGGCTGCCACCACCGGGTCCGCGATCTGCAGCAGGATCGCGCGGCCGCCGGCCGCGACGGGCGTGCTGTCGGCGAGGAACCGGCGGAGCGCCGGGTCGCGGTCGCCGTGGGGGTGACCCGGGGACGGACGGGAGGCCCGGCGCACGTCGCGCGCCGAGCCTCCCGTCCGTCGGTCGGTCACGGTCGGTGCTCCGATCAGCCGGTGTCGTCGGATCGGCTCTGCTTCGTCCGATCGGTTCAGAGCGGCTTCGTGCCCAGGTCGCCACCGAGGTCGGGACGGTCGTCGCCGTGCTCCCACATGTCCGGCGACCCCTCGTTCGGTGCGCCACCGGTGGGGCCGTCGTCGGTGCCGTCGCCGAGCTGCGGCTCGACGGTCTCGCCGGCGACGGCGTCGTTCGTCACGGTCTCGAGTGCCTCTTCGGCGTCGTCGGCCTCGAAGCCGCCGACGTACTCGCGGTCGACGTCGTCGGCGCGGCCCTGGTCGTCGGAGTCGCTGACGCCGTCGCTGAACGCGTCGCCTGGGGTGGTTCCGGGGTCGGACATGGTCGCTCCTGTCGGTCGTCGTGGTGGTGCGTGGTGGGCGGTCCCGCGGTGTGCGGTGTGCACCCGCCCACCGGTCCTTGGTACCCGGGTGCCGGTGGGAGTGCGCGCGGAGCCCGGGGGACGTGCCGGGTGGCGGCGGGCCGTGGAGCGCACCGCCGGGCCCCGGCGCTGCCGATCGTGGCCGGTTCGCGCACCGTTCACCCGGTGGTCACCGACGGGTCACCCTCCCGGTGTCTACTGCACGTGCTCGGGGGAGTGGAGCGCGGTCGCCGACGGGTGGTCGAGCGACCGCGCCTTCCCCCTCCACACCCGCCAGACCCGCCAGACCCGCCGGAGTCGCGCACGGACGCGCTCGCGGAGTCGGTTCAGACCCGCTCGAGCAGGTGCCGTTCGGTGACGTCCTGCAGGGCGAGCGTGCGGTAGCCGGCGGACTCGAAGAACACCGTCAGCCGGTCGTCCTCGGTGCTCATCACGGTGCCGCGACCCCACTCGGCGTGCTCGACCGGCGCGTCCGGCGGCCACTCGGTGTCGTGCGACCCGTCGGCGCCGTGGGCGTCCGCGTCGGTGGCGGTGCCGGCGGAGCAGGTGTCGCAGTTGCCGCACGGCTCGGGCAGTTCGTCGCCGAAGTAGCCGAGCAGGAACTGCCGACGACAGCCGGTCGTCTCGGCGAAGCGCCGCATCATCTCGATGCGGGACTCCTCGACGCGCTCCCGTTCCTTCGCGTGCCGCTTGGCGAGTTCGGCCGCGGCGACGGCGTCGGCGGGGCCGTCCGGGGCGCGACGCAGGCCGTCACGATCGTCGATCAACGCGCCGGCGTCCACCAGCGTGTTCACCACGCGGCCGGCGGTGCGGGCGGCGAGCCCGGCCCGCTCGGCGACCTCGGAGCGGGCGAGCGTGCCGGCGGCGGGCACCGCGTCGAACACCGCGCGGAGCGACGCCGGACGGGGCGACCCGGACGCGAAGAACCGGCGGAGCCCGAGGTCCTCGGACCGGTAGTGCAGGGTGGCGAGTCCGACGTCGCCGTCCCGACCGGCCCGGCCGACCTCCTGGTAGTAGGCGTCGACGGACTCGGGCACGTCGGCGTGCACGACGAAGCGGACGTCGGGCTTGTCGATGCCCATGCCGAACGCACTCGTGGCGACGACGACGTCCAGTTCGCCGTCCAGGAACTCGTGGTGCACGTGCTCCCGGTCCCGCACCCGGAGACCCGCGTGGTACGCCTTCGCACGACGGCCGCTCTCGACGAGTTCGTCGGCGTAGACGAGGGTCTCGGCCCGGGTGGCGACGTAGACGATGCCCGCGCCCTCGAGCCCCACGACCTGCTCGACGACCGCCTCGCGCTTCGCCACCTCGTCGGTGTGGCGCTGCACCTCGAAACGCAGGTTCGGCCGGTCGAACCCGGTGGCCACGACGAGCGGGTCGCGCATGCCGAGCCGCTCGACGATCTCGGTGCGGACCGGGGTCGAACCGGTCGCGGTCATCGCCAGGACCGGCGGGCGGCCGAGGCGTTCGACGACCTCTCCGAGGACCAGGTAGTCCGGGCGGAAGTCGTGGCCCCAGCTGGAGACGCAGTGCGCCTCGTCGACGGTGACCAGGGCGACACCGGCCTCGCGCAGCCGGTCCACGACCTCGTCCTTGGCGAGCTGCTCCGGTGCGAGGAAGACGTAACGGGCCTCACCGGACGCGACGGCCTGCCACGCGTCGTCGAGCTCCCGGTGTGCCCGGGTGGCGTTGATGGTCACGGCACGCGGTGCGTCCGGGTGGTCCTCGATGCCGACGACCTGGTCCTCCTGCAGGGCCACGAGCGGCGAGACCACGACGACGGGGCCGTCGAGGGCGAGGGCGGCGACCTGGTAGATCGCGGACTTGCCCGAGCCGGTCGGCATCAGGGCGATGGCGTCGCGTCCGGCGAGGACCGCGTCGACCACGGTCTGCTGGGCGTCGCGGAGTTCCCAACCGAAGACGTCGGCGGCACGGGTACGGAGTTCGTTCTGCACCTGATCGACCGTGCCCGCGCTGCGCTGGCGGGCCGTTCGGGGACTGCGCACCGCGGACGAGCGATCTGTACCCCGCTCGTCTCGGCGGTCGTCCCGGCGGTTCTCCACAGGTTGCCGGCGGCGGAACCGTCCGTCCACCTGCCGGCGCTAGGCTCGGACGCGGCCGTTGTCTCGACATCGAGCGACCCTCGATGGAGAGTGCTGCGACCCGATGACCGATGCCGATCGCACGAACCGTGCGGGAAGAAGAACAGCGTGGATCTTTTCGAGTACCAGGCCAGGGACCTCTTCGAGTCCTACGGCGTCCCTGTGCTGCAGGGCATCATCGCCGACACCCCAGAGCAGGCGAAGGCCGCAGCCGAGCAGATCGGCGGCGTGGTCGTCGTCAAGGCGCAGGTGAAGGTCGGCGGCCGCGGCAAGGCGGGCGGCGTCAAGGTCGCGAAGACCCCGGACGAGGCGTTCGCGCATGCGCAGGCGATCCTCGGCCTCGACATCAAGGGCCACACCGTCCAGCGTGTGATGGTCGCCCAGGGTGCCGACATCGCCGAGGAGTTCTACTTCTCGGTGCTGCTCGACCGGGCCAACCGCTCGTACCTGTCGCTCGTCAGTGTCGAGGGCGGCATGGAGATCGAGCAGCTCGCGGTCGAGAAGCCCGAGGCGCTCGCCCGGGTCGAGGTGAACCCGCTGACCGGCATCAACCAGGAGGCGGGCGAGGCGATCGCGCGCCAGGCCGGGTTCCCGGACGAACTCGTCGAGCAGGTCGCCGGCGTCTTCGTGAAGCTCTACGACGTCTTCGCAGGCGAGGACGCCACCCTGGTCGAGGTCAACCCCCTCGTCCGCACCGGCGACGGCCAGATCCTGGCGCTCGACGGCAAGGTCACCCTCGACGAGAACGCCGACTTCCGCCACGAGGGGCACGGTGCACTCGAGGACACCGCGAGCGAAGACCCGCTCGAGGCCAAGGCGAAGGCCCACGGCCTGAACTACGTCAAGCTCGACGGCCAGGTCGGCGTCATCGGCAACGGCGCCGGGCTCGTCATGTCGACGCTCGACGTCGTCGCCTACGCCGGTGAGCGCCACGGCGGCGTGAAGCCCGCCAACTTCCTCGACATCGGTGGCGGCGCCTCGGCAGAGGTCATGGCCAACGGCCTCGACGTCATCCTCGGCGACCCGCAGGTGAAGAGCGTCTTCGTGAACGTCTTCGGCGGCATCACCGCCTGCGACGCCGTCGCGAACGGCATCGTCGCCGCACTGGGCATCCTCGGCGACGCGGCCACCAAGCCGCTCGTCGTCCGCCTGGACGGCAACAACGTGGAAGAGGGCCGACGGATCCTGGCGGAGGCAGCACACCCGCTGGTCACCGTCGCCGCGACCATGGACGACGCGGCCGAGAAGGCCGCCGAACTCGCCGCCGCAGCGGCCTGAAGGGACTGACCATGTCGATCTTCCTCAACAAGGACTCCAAGGTCATCGTCCAGGGCATCACGGGTGGTGAGGGCACGAAGCACACCGCCCTCATGCTCAAGGCCGGCACGCAGGTCGTCGGCGGTGTCAACGCACGCAAGGCCGGCACGACCGTCACCCACGGCGACGTCGAGCTGCCCGTCTTCGGCTCGGTGCGTGAAGCCATCGACACCACCGGTGCCGACGTCTCGATCGTCTTCGTCCCGCCGGCGTTCGCGAAGGACGCCGTGATGGAGGCCATCGACGCCGAGATCCCCCTCGTCGTCGTCATCACCGAGGGCATCCCGGTGCAGGACTCCGCCGAGTTCTGGGCACACGCCAAGGCCCTCGGCGCGAAGACCCGGATCATCGGCCCGAACTGCCCGGGCATCATCACCCCGGGGGAGTCGCTCGTCGGCATCACCCCGGCGACGATCACCGGCAAGGGCCCGATCGGTCTCGTGTCGAAGTCCGGCACCCTGACCTACCAGATGATGTACGAACTGCGTGACCTGGGCTTCTCGACCGCCATCGGCATCGGCGGCGACCCGGTCATCGGGACGACGCACATCGACGCGCTCGCCGCGTTCGAGGCCGACCCCGAGACCGAGGCCATCGTGATGATCGGTGAGATCGGTGGTGACGCCGAAGAACGTGCCGCCGACTACATCAAGGCGCACGTCACGAAGCCGGTCGTCGGCTACGTCGCGGGCTTCACCGCGCCGGAGGGCAAGACGATGGGCCACGCCGGCGCGATCGTCTCCGGTTCCGCCGGCACGGCCGAGGCGAAGAAGCAGGCGCTCGAGGCCGCGGGCGTCAAGGTCGGCAAGACCCCGTCCGAGACCGCGGCGCTGCTGCGCGAGGTCGTCGCGGCGAAGTAGTCGCAGGCCCCCACCAGTCTCTTATACACATCACCGAGCCCACGAGACGAACGCAATAATCTCGTATGGCGTCGT
>NZ_JARUXD010000058.1:0-22298 GCF_030433875.1 Curtobacterium sp. PsM8
TCGAACCGCCGGTGCTGGCGCCGTCACCGATCACGCCGATGCCGTTCCCACCGATGGTCACCGGGACCGACACCACGGGAGCGACCTGCGTGCCGGAACCGACACCGTCCTCCCCCGAGGTCGTCCCGCCCGAGACCGGCGCGCTGCCGGTCCCGGTGCCGCTGCCGGTCCCGGTGGTCGAACCGCCGGTGCCGGAGCCGCCGGTGCTCGTACCGTCACCGAGGACCCCGATGCCGTTCCCGGTCACCGTGATCGGCACGGAGACGGTGCCGAGGAGCTGCGTGCCGGAGATGAGACCGTCCGAGCCCGACGTCGTCGAGGAGGGCGCGCCTCCCGTCGAGCCGGAACCAGCCGGGGTGCCGGAGGTCGACGGACCGGCGCTCGCGGCGCCGTTCCCGAGGACCCCGATGCCGTTGCCCGACACCGTGACCGGGATCGAGACGTCCGGCAGGACCTGTGTGCCGGACAGCAGGCCGTCCGCGCCCGAGGTGGACGCGGGCGTCGCCGCCGGAGCGGCGGTGGCCGGCGCGGTGGCCGGAGCCGAGGTGCTCGAGCCGGTGCTGGTGGCTTCCCCCGCGACGGCGAAGGCGTTGCCGCCGACCGTCACCGGGAGGTCGACGTCGCCAGCGACCTGGGTGCCGGAGAGGACGCCGTCCGCGCCGCTGGTCGTCGGAGCGGGTGCCGGAGCCGGAGCAGCCGGAGCGGGTGCGGGTGCCGGAGCAGCCGCCGCATCGCCGAGCACGCCGACGGCGTTGCCGCTGACGGTCACGGGAGCCGTGACCTCGGGTACCACCTGGGTGCCGGACGCGATGCCGTCGGCACCGCTCGTCGTCGGCGCGGCGGGCGCCGGTGCCGGAGCCGGAGCAGGTGCCGCCGGAGCGGATGCCGGCGCCGGTGCCGGAGCCGCCGGAGCCGGCGCAGCCGCCGGGCTCGTGACTGCCGAGACCGCGTCGCCGACGATGCCGAAGGCGTTGCGGGTGACGGAGACCGGCGCGTCGACGTTCGGCGCGATCTGGGTCCCGGAGGCGATGCCGTCCGCTCCGGTGGTCGTCGCCGCGTTCGCCGCGACGGCTCCACCGAGCGTCAGCCCGCCCACGCAGAGGGCGAAGAAGAGCCCTCGGGTGACGTTCTTGTTCATGGTCGTTCACTCCTGATCGAGATGGTTGGTCGACCGCACGGAGGCGGTCGGTGACGCGTCCTGCCGTGGCGGGCAGGTGCGCCGATCTCAATCGGGGGCGACGTCGTGGTCGCCGACGAGCGATGCCGGGAGGGCATCGTCGGTGACCGGACCGCGGTGACCCGCGGCGAGGGGGGAGGTCTGTGCGTCGGCACCGACGGTGCCGATCGGGTTCGCGCCACCGGAGCTGCCCGCGGCGGATCCGCCTGCGGTGCCGCCGGTGGAGCCCTCGAACGGTGCGTGCACGGGCACGCCACCCTCCGGGAGGACGAGGGCCTCGCCGCCGAAGGTCGCGGCAGCGAGGGGGGTCGATGCCGTGCCGGCAGCGAGCGGACCGTCGACGGCCGCCGAGGTGCTCGCGCGGACGACGGACGGGGAGGACACGGTCGTGGTCTGGTCAGCTGCGCCCGTGCTCGTGCTCGTGCTCGTGCCCGGTGCGGCCGCGGTGGTCGCGGCGTGCGCGGCCTCGGTGGCCGACACGGCGACGGCGGGCGTTGCGGGAGCGGCCGGCTCCGGGACTCCCGGCAGGATCGGCGCGACCGAGCCTCCGGTGCCGGGGCTGACCCCGACGGGGACGGAGGGGACGTCGACGACGGGGAGGGAGCCTCCCGGCAGGAGTCCGCCACCGACGCCGGGAAGGTCGCCGACGACGTCGGGCACCTCGGACACGACGCCGGGCAGGACGCCGACGACGCCGCCGACCGTTCCCAGCGCGTCGTCGACGGTGCCGGTGACTGGTGCCGTGACGGTGCCGAGCGTGTCGTCGCCGAGCAGTCCGCCGACGACCGGGAGGCTCCCGACCACCCGGTCGACGACGGCCACGATCGCGGTCACCGGGCGGTCACCGGCGACGTCCTGCACAGCCCCGGTGACGGGGTCGAGGACGGTCGCGACGGTGTCGGTGACGGGCCGGGAGGCGCCGCTCACGGCCGACACGACGCCACCGACGAGCGAGGTGCCCGGGTGGGTCGTCGGCGTGCCTGCAGGTGCTCCGGAGTCGTTCGCGGGGGCGTTCGCCGGGGTGCCGGCGTGGCTCGACGGCTGGCCTGCCGAGGTGGGCGCGGAAGCAGTGGTCGGGGCCGCGTGCGAGCCCGCCGGTGCGGGGACCGCGGGGGCTGCTGCAGGGACCGGAGCGTGGGCGGCCGGAGCCGGTGCCGGAGCCGGAGCCGGAGCGACTGTGACCGGGGCCGCCGGAGCGGGTGCCGGCGCTGCCGAGGCGGGCGCCGCCGGAGCGGGCGCCGGCGCTGCCGGGGCCGGGGCGGGTGCCGCCGGTGCCGGCGCGGGGGCCGCCGGGGCCGGCACGTGGGCCGGACGGGTGGGGGTGACGACGTTGCCGACGGCCCGTCCGACGCCCTCGACCGTCCCGCCGACGCCCGACACGACACCGCCCAGCAGGCCGTCCGAGCGCTGCGACGAGGTCGTCTGCGAGCTGCTCGAGGACGTCCCACCCAGGCCGAGCACCCCGGCCGCCGAGGCGGGCCGAGCACCGAAGAAGAGCGACAGCAGCACCAGTGCCAGCGCGATGCCGGAGGCCATGAGGGCCCAACGGATCACCGCGTTGAGGGGTGCACGCATCGATGCGTCCATGCGCTCACCTCCTGATCTCGGCTGCGCACGTAGAGTGGTTGACCGGCACGGTACGCCTGCACAGGTGCCGTGCGGAACCCATTCCCAAGAAAAAGTCAGGAAACGTCGTGCCCTCGACCTTCAGCGCCCCGACCCGCAACCTCGACGTCGTCACCCTGCACGAGATCCTCCGCCTGCGGCAGGACGTGTTCGTGGTGGAACAGGCCTGCGCCTACGACGACATCGACGGCCGCGACCTCGAGCCGGGCACGGTGCAGTTCTGGGCCGGCAGCGGGTCCGTCGACGCCACCCTGCGTCTGCTCCGCGAGCCCGACGGCACCGAGCGGATCGGCCGTGTCGCGACGGCGGCGCACGCCCGTGGCAAGGGCCTCGGCGCCGCGCTGATGCAGGCGGCCATCGCCGAGAGCCGCTCGGAGCGGATCAGCATCAACGCGCAGGCGCACCTCGGCGAGTGGTACGCGCAGTTCGGCTTCGTGCGCTCGGGCGAGGACTTCCTCGAGGACGCGATCCCGCACACCCCGATGGTCCGCACCCGCTGAGGGGCCACGCCGAGGGGCCGCGCTGACGGCCCCGGTCCGCCGGCCTCAGGCCTGCCAGCGGCGCAGTTCGCCGTAGGACCGGGCCTGGTGCTCCCGGTCCGCGACCAGCCGTTCGAACACGATCGACGTCTGCGTCGTCGCGACGGACGGGTCCCCGCTCAGCTCGTCGGCGACGAAGTCCCGCAGTTGCTCGGTCGACGTGCAGGCGATGTGCACGAGGAAGTCCTTGTCGCCAGCCAGGAACGACACGTCGAGCACCACCGGCACCCGGAGCAGGCGTTTCGCGAACTCCCGCAGTTCGTGCCGGGCGGCGGCGTGCACCCGGACGGAGACCATCGCCTCGATCGAGAACCCGAGTCGGGCGATGTCGACCTCGGCCCGGTACCCGGTGATGATGCCGGCGTCCTCGAGTGCCCGGACCCGCACCAGGCAGGTCGACGGTGCGATGCCAACGGCGGCGGCGAGCCGGTTGTTCGGGATCCGGGCGTCGGAGGCCAGGACCCAGAGGATCCGCTCGTCGACCTCGTCGAGGCGCGGCGGTGGGGCGTCGGGTCGGCGGACGATGCGGTCGGACACGGCACCACCGTAACGCCGGTCACATCGCCAGGGTCATCCCGACCACGGCGACGGTCATCGCGAACACCTCGCCGCTGCGCACGGCGCGACGGTCCTCCCGGGCCCACTCGTACCGGAGCAGCCACCCGCTGAAGGCGCAGTAGCCGATCACGCCGGCGCCGAGCACCGCGGTGAGGACCAGGGCGTGGGCGTGCACGCCACCGCCGCCGAGTTCGGACGCGTGACCCATCAGCAGCATCCCCGCCATCACGACGGCGGAGAGTGCTCGGTGCACGTCCATCGGCTCGGCACGACGACCGTCCCGACGCCGTCGGCGCATCACGGGCATCGGCGCGAGGAAGAGCAGCAGTGCCGCGGCGAGGATCGTCCACGACGGGCCGGCCTGCACGACGGGCATGAGCATCGCGACGAGCATCACGGCCGCGGGGACGATCACACCCGGACGCGGGCGGTACCGGTCGCCGACGATGCAGCACACCGAGGCGAACTGCGGCACGACGAGCATGGCGTCGGCGACGGTCCCGTGCACGGGTGGGGTCAGCCCTCGGTGCGGGCGGCGCGCTCCTGCTTCACGCGCACGTTCTCGGTGCGGACCGCGGCCTGGGTCGAACGCTCCTGCACCAGCCACGCGGGCATGTCCTGCAGGAGCTGCTTGATCTGCTCGGTGGTGAGGACGTCGTCCACGCCGGCGCGGGCGAGTCCGGAGATCGAGACCCCGAGGCGCGCGGCGACGACCGGGCGGGGGTGCGGACCGTCACGACGGAGGTCCTGCAGCCACGTCGGCGGTTCGCTCTGCAGTTCGTCGAACGTCGTGCGAGCGATCGGGCCCGCACGGAACGACTCGGGTGTCGCCGAGAGGAGGATGCCGAGCTTCTTGGCAGCGGTCTCGGGCTTCATGGTCTGTTCCTGGGCCATGGTGACCAGAGTACGGCCCCTATGCTCGGGTGCATGACCGCGCTCTCCATCGCCTTCGTACCCGGGGTCTCCCCCGCCAAGTGGGTACGGGTCTGGCGTCAGCGCCGGCCGGACGTCGACCTGGTCCTCATGCCGGTCACCGCCGACGACGTCCTCGACGTCATCGAGGCTGACGCCGACATGGTCTTCGCCCGGATGCCCGTCCCCGAACGGGCCGATGGCGAGCAGCCGCACGCCATCCCGCTGTGGACCGAGACGGCCGTCGTCGCCGCCCCGAAGGACTCCCCGCTCGCCGACCTCGACGAGGTCACCGAGGCTGATCTCGCCGGCGTCACCGTCCTCGACGCCGGGCCCGTCCCGGCGGACGTCGGGGCAGCGCTCGACCTGGTCGAGGCCAACGTCGGGGTCGTCGTCCTCCCCCAGTCCCTCTTCCGTGCCGAGAGCCGGAAGTCCCTGGTCTCGCGGCCGCTCGCCGGCTCCCCCGGCACCCGCGTCGCACTCGTCTGGCGCGACGAGGACGCCTCGGAGCTCACCGAGGAGTTCATCGGCGTCGTCCGCGGGCGCACCGCGAACAGCTCGCGGCAGCAGCCGGACCAGCCAGGAGGCTCGGATCCCGACGAGCAGGACGGCGCACGACAGAAGGCGGCCGGCAAGGCCTCCGGCAAGGCGCCCGGCGGCAAGGCCACGGCGGCGAACGCGAAGACCGTCGCCAAGCGGAGCGCCACGAAGGGCACCGGCGCGAAGAGCGGCGGCGGCAAGAACTCCACCGGCCGCGGCCGCACCCCGCGCGGCATGTCCGGCAAGCCGAAGCGCGGCTCGAAGGGCAACCGCTGACGATGGACTCCGCAGTGCCAGGCACGACCCCGACTCCGGCTCCGGCGCCGAGTGACGTGCGCCTCGTGCCGATGCCCGGCGAGCGGATGCCGGGCTGGTTGGACCGTTCGATGGCGGACTACGTGGCCTCGCGCATCCGGTCAGGTGAGAGCCCCGAGGCCGCCGAGACGAACATGCGGCAGTCCCTCGAGAAGTGGTTCCCGGGCGGGTCGCCCGCAGCGGGTCACCACGTGTGGGAGCTGACGCTCGCGGACGACACCGTGGTGGGGCAGCTCTGGGTCGGCCCGCTCACGGCGGGCAGCACCGAGTGGTGGGTCTTCGAGGTCGAGGTCGACGCCGCACACCGACGGCAGGGTCACGCGCGGCGGGGGCTCGAGCTCGCCCACGTCGTCGCCCGGGACGCCGGCGCGAGGAGCATCGGGCTCAACGTCTTCGGCTACAACACCGGCGCGCGCCACCTGTACGAGGAGCTCGGGTACGAGGTCGCCGCGGTGCAGATGCGGCTCCCGCTCACCTGAGCGTCAGCCGGACCTCAGTCCGGCCAGACGCCCGAGGTCGCCCGACGGTGACTGCCGAGCAGGTGCGTGTCGACGATGCCCAGCGCCTCCATCAGGGCGTGCATCGTGGTCGGCCCGACGAAGGCGAAGCCGCGCTTCCGCAGCGCCTTCGACAGCGCGGTCGACTCCGGGCTGGTGGTCGGGACCTCCGCGGCCGTCCGGGGCCTGGGCGTGTCGTCCGGCCGGAACGACCACACGAAGTCGGCCAGTCCCCCGTCCGCCCGCAGCGCGACGGTGGCGTTCGCGTTGGTGATCGTCGCGGCGATCTTCGCGCGGTTGCGGACGATGCCCGCGTCGCCGAGCAGCCGGGCGACGTCGTCGTCCCCGAACGCGGCGACGGTGTCCGGGTCGAAGTCGGCGAACGCTGCCCGGAACGCCGGCCGTTTCGCCAGGATCGTGCGCCAGGACAGCCCGGACTGGAACGCCTCGAGCGAGAGCCGCTCGAACACACCCCGCTCGTCGCGGACCGGCATCCCCCACTCGGTGTCGTAGTAGGCACGCAGCATCGGGTCGGTCGACGCCCAGAGCGGTCGGGCGAGGCCGTCCGCGCCGGTCACGAGGTCGTCGGTCATCCCCCGATCTTCCCGCAAGACGAGGGGTCAGGCGGGCGGGCCGTCCTCCTGCGCGGCGGGGTCCATCCAGACGTACTCCCAGCGGTGGCCGTCGGGGTCGTTGAAGCTCCGCTGGAACATGAAGCCGAGGTCCATCTCCGGCCGGTCCTCGGTGCCGCCGGCCTCGACGGCCGCGTCGACGATCCGGTGCACCTCGTCCTTCGTCTCGGCGCTGAGGGAGTTGATGACCTCGATGGTGTCCGGCGCGGCGATCGCCTTGTCGGTGAACTCCGAGAACTTCGCGTGTGTCAGGAGCATCACGTACACGGTGTCGCTCACGACGATGCTCGAGGCGGTGTCGTCGCTGAACACCGGGTTGAGCGGGTAGCCGAGCGCCTGGTAGAACGCGGTCGCCCGCGCCAGGTCGGACACCGGCAGGTTGATGAACACCATGGTCGACATGTGGGGTCCCTTCCGTCGTGACCAACCTGGCCCCCGGACCGCGCCCACGCAACCGTTCCGTGGTGGAACCGACGGCAGGTCGGCACGGACAGCCGCCGAGCCGGGACGACACCCCGTGCCGACCGCCGTCTCCGCCCACCCACCCGCTCGGTAGGCTCGCCGCATGCGCATCCTCGTCCTCAACGGCCCGAACCTGGACATCCTCGGCCGACGGGACCCGGCGCAGTACGGCACCGTGACGCTCGCCGACCTCGAGGGCATCGTGCGCGCCGAGGCCGCCGAGCACGGACACGAGGTCGACTTCCGGCAGACCAACCGCGAGGGCGAGCTCGTCGACTGGCTGCACGAGGCGCTCGACGACCACGACGCCGTCGTCATCAACCCGGCCGCCTACGCGCACACCTCGGTCGCACTGCACGACGCGGTCGAGGCACTGAGCGTGCCCGTGGTCGAGGTGCACCTGTCGAACACGTGGAAGCGCGAGCCGTTCCGCCACGTCGACCACGTCGCCACGGCCGCGACCGCGGTCATCGCGGGTGCCGGGGCGGACGGGTACCGCCTGGCGGTCGCGCACGTCGCCGCGTTGCTGCGCGGCTGACCCACCTGGGCGGCTGACGGGTCCAGCCCGGAACACCCCGGCCGGGAGGCCCGTCAGAACTCCGCCGGCCGCCGCACCTCGTCGACGCCCGCCGCCACGAACCCGCCGCGGATGATCGGCATCGCCCGACGGACGGCCTGGTCGATCCGCAGCTCGAGGTCGACACTTGCGATGTCGTAGCCACCGACGCGCTTGTCGAAGTCCCGCTCGTTGCCGAACACCGCCAGCGGCAGCGTCGTCGACTGGAAGAACCCGAACAGCGGCCGCATCTGGTGCTCGACGAGCAGGGCGTGTCGGTCGCTGCCCCCGGTCGCGGTGAGCAGCACCGGGGTGTCGACCAGGTCGTACTGGCCGATCCAGTCGAAGAAGAGCTTGAACGCCCCGGAGTACGCGGCACGGAAGGCCGGGCTGCCGACGACCAGGACGTCCGCGGCCTCGACGGCCTCGAGCGCTGCCCGGGTGGCGTCCGACATGTGCTCGCGGTCGACGGCGGCGCCGAGGTCCGCCAGCAGCGGGCCGATCTCGACGATGACGGTCTCGGCGTCCGGCAGCTCGGCGGCGAGCCGGTCGACGGTCGCGGCGACGAGGGTCGAGGTGCGGGACGGGTCGGACGGGCTGCCGCTGACCCCGACGACGAGGGAACTGCTCATGCGGTCGATGCTCACACGCCCCGCACGCGCCGGTCGCCGATGTGACGACATGTGTCACCCGGCACCGCGCGGACTCCCGGGCGCGCGGGCGTAGCGTCCGGCAGATGCAGACCTTCCTGCCGTTCGCGGACTTCCGCGCCTCTGCCGAGGTGCTCGACGACAAGCGCCTCGGCAAGCAGCGGGTCGAGACCCTGCAGGTGATGCGCGCGCTGATCCTGCCGGACTACGGCTGGCAGCACCACCCGGTCACCGCGATGTGGCGGGGGTTCCGGCCGGCACTGATGGCCTACCAGGACGCCACGTGCCGGGTGTGGCTCGAGCGCGGGCACGCCGACACCTGTCTCGAGAAGACCCTGGCGGACCTGGCACTCGTGCCGGAGGACCTGGCGGCGTACGAGCGGGGTGACTTCGAGGTGCCTTCGTGGAACACCGACGAGCGCGTGCACCTGTCGCACCGCTCGAAGCTCGTGCAGAAGGCCCCGGAGCACTACCGACCGTTCTTCCCCGACGTGCCGGACGACCTCGACTACCTGTGGCCCGGCACGGTGGAGCACCGCACGACCGCCTGAGTGGGACCGGACCCGCCGCACCCCGGGGGGAACGGGACACATCGTTCAGGGGTCGATGGTCCCGGAGGCCGCGGCGGGCCCGGTCGTTCCGGGACGACCCGGCAGGGGCCGGTGTCCCGGCCGGACGCGCATCAGGGGATGCGTCCGGTCCAGCGCACCGCCGGGAGGGGCGGTGCAGGTCGAGAGGTCAGTTCCGGTCGCGGTCTCCCCGGTACCGGTCGGACTCGGTCGGCGCCGCCATCGCGTGGCCGGCGCGCGCGAGCCGCGCGGGCAGGAGTGCGCTGGCGAGGGTCGCGAGGACGCCGACGAGGGCGACGACCGCGAGCGGACCGGCGTCGAGGCCGTGCGCGGAACCGACGGCGAGCGCCAGGACCGTCGCCGGTGCGGGCAGGAGCTGGACCGCGCGGAAGCGGTCGTCCTGCGTCACCGGGGTCGTCGTCGCGTTCGCCATGACTCCACTCTGGCCGAGAGTGCTTGTCCGCAATAGAGGGGACACGTCCCCAGACATGGAGTAGAACGTCTAGTACACCGCGTCAGGCGAGTGACCGGACGGCCGAGACGGCGGCGACCACGGCCTCCACGACGGCCGTCGCGTCCGCGGTCGTGAGCGTCGCGTCGAACGTCAGCCGGACTGCGGACCGGGCCAGGTCGTCCGGGAGGCCCAGCGCGGTCAGCACGTGCGAGGCCTCGGTGCTGCCCGCGGCGCAGGCGCTGCCGGAGGAGGACACGACGTCGCGTCGTTCCAGCTCGAGCAGCACCGTCTCGCCGTGCACGCCCGGGAAGCAGAAGGAGGCGTGCCCCGGCAGGCGGTGCTCGGCCGACCCGGTGAGCCGCGCGCCCGGCACCCGGTCGAGCACCCCGGCGACGACGAGGTCCCGCACCGTCGTGGCGTGGGCTGCGGCGGCCTCCCGCTCGGCGAGGACACTCCCCCAGGCGGCGGCGAGCCCGACCGCGCCGGCGACGTCCTCGGTGCCCGAGCGACGGCCGCGCTCCTGTCCCCCGCCGTGCACGAGCGGCTCGAGCTGGACCCCGGCGCGGACGGCGAGCGCGCCGGTCCCCTTCGTGGCGCCGAGCTTGTGCCCGGACACCGAGACCGCGTCGACCCCCAGGACGTCGAGGCCGACGGGCAGCCAGGGGGCGGACTGCACGGCGTCGGTGTGGAAGCGGGCCCCGACCTCGTGGGCGATCGCGACGAGCCCGGCGATGTCCTGCACCGTGCCGATCTCGTTGTCGGCGTGCGCGATCGAGACGAGGGTGGTGTCCGGTCGGAGTGCGGCGCGCAGGGTGTCCGGCGCGACGGTGCCGTCCGACTCGACCGGCAGCACCGTCACCTCGAAGCCGTGGAACCGTTCGAGGTGGCGGCAGCTCTCGAGGACCGCCTCGTGCTCGATCGCGCTCGTGACGACGTGGCGGCCGCGGGGTGTGGCGAGGGCGATGCCCTTCACCGCGGTGTTCGCCCCCTCGGTCCCCCCGCTCGTGAAGACGACCTCGCCCGGGCGGCAGCCGAGCGCGCCGGCCACCGCCGTCCGCGCGGCGGCGAGCCCCCGGGCGGCGGCGTCCCCGAGCCCGTGGGTCGACGACGGGTTGCCGAAGGTGCCGGTCAGGTAGGGCCACATCGCCTCGAGGACCTCGCGGCGGACCGGCGTGGTGGCGGCACGGTCGAGGTAGAACACGCTTCGTGCCTCAGGCGGTGACGTCGACGTCGAGCCCGAGGTCGAGCGCCCGTGCCGAGTGGGTCAGGGCACCGACCGAGACGATGTCCACCCCGGTCGCGGCGATCGCGGCGACCGTGTCGAGGGACACCCCGCCCGAGGCCTCGACGAGCGCCCGGCCGGCTACGAGGGCGACGCCCTCCCGGAGCATCGGCACGGTGAAGTTGTCGAGCATGATCGTGTCGACGCCGGCGCTGACGACCGCCTCGATCTGGTCGATCCGGTCGACCTCCACCTCGAGGTGCACGGTGTGACCGAGCCGGGCCCGGGCAGCGCGGATCGCGTCGCCGATGCCGACCCCCTCGGCGAGCAGCACCGCCAGGTGGTTGTCCTTCGCGAGCACCGCGTCGGACAGCGACGTCCGGTGGTTGTGACCGCCGCCGCAGCGGACCGCGTGCCGCTCGAGTGCGCGGAGGCCGGGCGTGGTCTTCCGGGTGTCGACGATCCGGGCGCCGGTCCCGACCGTCGCGTCGACGTACCGCGCGGTCAGGGTGGCGATGCCGGACATCCGCTGCACCAGGTTGAGCGCCACCCGCTCGGCCCGGAGCACCGAGCGCGCCGACCCGGTGACGCTCGCGATCACGTCCCCGGCAGCGAAGGTCGCACCGTCGCGGCGGGCGAGGGCGACGACGAGGCCCGGGTCCACGGCGTGCATCACCGCGACGAAGACCTCACCGCCGGCGAGCACGCCGGGTTCGCGGGCCGCCAGGATCGCGGTCGCGGTGGCCGAGGCGGGGATCAGCGTCTCGCTCGTGACGTCACCCCAGGGCGCGTCCTCCTCGAGCGCGGTCTCGATCACCCGGCGCAGTGCGTGCGGCGGGATCGTGCCCGGATCGGGGACCGCCGCGGCCGGTGCAGTCCGTGCGTCGGTCGGGGTGGCTGCGGTGGCGGTCGTGCTGGTCATGCGAGTGCTCCCTGTCGGGCGGACGTGCGGGTGGATGCGGCAGCGGACGGTGCCGCGGCGGACGGTGCGGGCGTCGCGGTGACCCAGGCGAGCGTCACGGGTGCGGCCGGGTCGGTGTCCGGGTGGTCGGTGCGGGCGTGGGCACCGCGGGACTCCGTGCGGGCCTCGGCAGCGCGGGCGGTGAGCCGGGCGAGGTCGAGCAGGGCGCGGTCCTCGGCGTCCCGCACGGTGGTCGGTGCCGGCGCGGACATTCCGGCCAGGGCAGCGCGGGCCCCGGCGAGCCCGGCCGCGTCGCGGAGCAGGCCGACGCGGTCGGTCATGACGGACTGCAGCGCCTGCCGGACGGAGGCGGACGGACCGGGGTGGGTCGTGCCTCCCGTCCGGTCGCCGGCGGGTTCGACGACCGTCGGGACGAGTGTCGCCTCGCCGCGCAGGCGGAGCCGGCCGGGTCGCGGGCTGCCGAGCGCGTCGGCCGCGCGGACCGCGAAGACGAGCCCCTCGAGCAGCGAGTTCGACGCCAGTCGGTTGGCGCCGTGGACGCCGGTGCAGGCGGCCTCGCCGACCGCCAGGAGACCCGGGAGGCTCGTCCGGCCCTCCGTGTCCGTCGCGATCCCGCCCATCGCGTAGTGCGCGGCCGGGGCGACGGGGACGCCCTCGCGGGTCCAGTCGAAGCCGGCCGCCCGGGTGGCGCGGGTGAGCCCCGGGAAGCGTCCGACGAGGAAGTCGGCGTCGAGTCCGGTCGCGTCGAGGAGGACCGGGCGGCCGTCCTGCGCCCGGACGGCCGCTGCGATCCCCCGGGCGACGACGTCCCGCGGGGCGAGCTCGGCATCGGGGTGGACGCCGGTCATGAAGCGGTGTCCGGCAGCGTCGCGGAGGACGGCCCCCTCGCCGCGGACGGCCTCGGAGACCAGACCACCGTCCGGGACCGCCAGTCGGGTCGGGTGGAACTGGACGAACTCCAGGTCGGCGAGCACCGCCCCGGCACGCCAGGCGGCTGCCGTGCCGTCCCCGGTCGCGACCAGCGGGTTGGTCGTCTCCCGGTACAGGTGTCCGGCGCCTCCGGAGGCGATCAGCAGGGCGTCCGCGTCGATCCGCCGGGGTTCGCCGAGCAGGTCCAGGACGTCGATGCCGACGACCTCGCCGCCGCGGACCACGAGGTCGATGAGGCAGGTGCGCTCGAGGATCGTGACGTGTCGCCGGTGCAGGGCGGCGACGAGCGTCCGCTCCACGGCGGCCCCGGTCGCGTCGCCGTCCGCGTGCAGGACCCGCCAACGGGCGTGCGCGGCCTCGCGTCCACGCGCCAGGTCGTCGCCGTAGCGGTCGAGGGTCGCCGGGTCGGTGCTGCGGTCGAACGGCACGCCGAGCGCGAGCAGGTCGCGGACGCGGGCCGGGCCGTCGGTGCAGAGGACGTCGACGGCGCGGGCATCGGCGCTGCCCGCCGCGGCGACGTGGGTGTCGTGCTCGTGCAGGGCGGCAGAGTCGTCCGCGCCGAGCGCCACCGCGATGCCGCCCTGGGCGCGTGCGGTGGCACCGTCGGCGAGCGCCCCCTTCGTGACGAGGGTCACATCGTGTCGTGCGCTGGCGCGGATGGCGGCGGTGAGGCCGGCGATGCCCGACCCGACGATGACGACGTGCACCGTCAGGCCCGGGTGGTGGTCGTGGGCGCGTCGGTGGCGGCCGGGTTGGTGGCGGCCGGGCCCGGGTCGCGCTGCCCTGCCAGCGGGCGGGGCTTGGCGGCGAGCATCCGCTCGAGGGCGACCTTCGCGTCGACCTGCACCGCGGCGGGCACCACGATCTCGTTGAGGACCTCGCCGCGGACGAGCGCCTCGAGCACCCACGCCAGGTAGCCCGGGTGGATCCGGTACATCGTCGAACACGGGCAGACGACGGGGTCCAGGCTGGAGATCGTGTGCTGCGGGTACTCGGCGGCCAACCGGTTCACCATGTTGATCTCGGTGCCGATCGCGAAGGTCGTCGGCTCGGTGGCGGCGGCGACGGTCTTCCGGATCAGGTCCGTGCTGCCCGCGACGTCGGCGGCGTCGACGACGGCCATCGGGCACTCCGGGTGCACGATGACGGTGACGCCCGGGTGCTCACGGCGGGCCTGCTCGATCTGGTCGACCGTGAAGCGGCGGTGCACCGAGCAGAAGCCGTGCCACAGGACGACCTGCGCCTCGAGCAGCTCGGCGGCCGTGTTGCCGCCACCGGCCAGGCGCGGGTTCCACAGCGGCATCCGGTCGGTGCTGATGCCCATCGCCTTCGCGGTGTTCCGGCCCAGGTGCTGGTCGGGGAAGAAGAGCACGCGCTGCCCGCGCTCGAACGCCCACTCGAGCACCGTCGCCGCGTTCGAGGACGTGCAGACGATGCCGCCGTTCCGCCCGCAGAATGCCTTGAGGTCGGCGGCGGAGTTCATGTACGTGACGGGGATGACCGGCACGCGGCCGTCGGCGTCGGGCTCGGTGCCGTAGAGCGCGGTGAGCTCCGCCCAGGCCGCCTCGACGCTGTCGATGTCGGCCATGTCCGCCATCGAGCAGCCCGCGGCCAGGTTCGGCAGGATCACGCGCTGGTCGTCCCGCGCCAGGATGTCGGCCGTCTCCGCCATGAAGTGGACGCCGCAGAACACGATCGCCTCGGCGTCGGGCTTCGTCAGCGCCGCGTTGGCGAGCTGGAACGAGTCGCCCAGGAAGTCCGCGTGCCGGACGACCTCGTCCCGCTGGTAGAAGTGCCCGAGGACGACCACGCGGTCCCCCAGGGTCGCCTTCGCCCGCTCGATGCGCTCGTGCAGTTCGTCGTCGGGGGCGTTCTTGTACTCGTCCGGGATCACGCCCTGCCGCGGGGCGGAGGTCGGGATGACGTCGGACATCGACGAACCGGGGCCGTAGCCGGGGACGCTGTCGAAGTCCCAGGTCGGCGCGGCGAGGTCGGGCGTGCAGGTGGTGCCGGCCGCCCGGCCGTTGGAGATCAGTTCGATGGTGGTCGCGATGGACACGGCGGTTCCCGTCTCAGCTCAGGGGATGGGTCAGGGCGTCGTCAGCGGGCCGTTGTCCGCGTACGACAGGTCGGGGTTCGAGCGGTACAGCCGGGCCGGTCGGTGCCGTCCGCCGCTCGTGGTCTCGTCGGTCGGCAGGACCGCGTCGCTCTGCGCGACTTGCCGACGGAAGTTGGCGGGGTCGAGCGTCTGCCCGAGCACCGCCTCGTACACACCGCGGAGCTCGGCGAGCGTGAACCGGTCACCGAGGAACGCCTGCGCGATCCGGGAGTACGACATCTTGTTGCGGAGCCGCCACAGCGCGTACTCGACGATGCGGTCGTGGTCGAAGGCCAGCGGCGGGTGCTCGTCGGCGAGGAACCACCGCACGTTCCAGTCGTCCGGCACGACGTTCGCCTCGTCCGGGTGCACCAGTGCCCAGTAGACGACGGACACGACCCGCGTCGGCGAGCGGTCGACGGCGCCGAACGCGTAGAGCTGCTCCAGGTAGCGCGGCTGCACCTTGGTCGTCTCGCGGAGGCGCGCGGCGGCCGAGTCGTCGAGCCCCTCGTCCGCCCCGACCCAGCCACCGGGCAACGCCCACGAGCCCTCGAACGGCTCGGTCACCCGGCGGACCAGCGGCATCCAGAGCGCGGGGACGCCGGTGTCCGGGTGCGGGCGGAGCGCGACGATCACGGTCGAGACCGCCAGGCGGATGCCGGTGTCGTCCATCGCTGCCCCCATCGTCGTTTGTTATGGTCATTGTGACCCGAACTGTTCGGGTACTGATGACCGTATCACGATGGTCACCGGACCGGAACGCAGCCGTGACGCCCGGGTAACACGCCGCTCGTAGCATCGGCCGCATGGGCAGCACCACGAGGAAGCACGCCGTCGTGACCGGAGCCGTGCAGGGCGTCGGGTTCCGGTACTGGACGGCACGGAAGGCCGACGGGCTCGAGCTCGTCGGGTACGCACGGAACCTGTTCGACGGCACCGTCGAGGTCGAGGCGGAAGGCCCCGGCCCCGCGGTCGACGCCCTGGTCGTGATGCTCCGCTCCGGCCCGCCGTCGGCGACCGTCACCGACGTGGCCGTGCGGGAGGTCGCCCCGCTCGGCGAGGACGACGGCTTCCGCATCCTGCACTGACGCGGGCGACACGCGGAGTTCACCCCACGTTCTGCGGCAGTCGGGAATGCTGTGGTCCTGTCAGCTCTTGCAGCCTCGGTACCCACCCGTCGTGGGTCCACCGTCACACCACGAAGACATCAGGAGCCCCCTTGACCCAGGCCGTCGACTCCGCACCCCGCACCGGGTCCGTCGAAGAGTCCTCCCCCGCGGGCAACCGCCTCGTGATCGGACTGCTGCTCGTCTCGGCGTTCGTCGTCATCCTCAACGAGACGATCATGGGCGTGGCGCTGCCGCGACTCATGGACGACCTCGGCATCAGCGCCGCGACCGGGCAGTGGCTGACCACCGGCTTCCTGCTCACCATGGCCGTCGTGATCCCGATCACCGGCTACCTGCTGCAGCGCTTCAACACCCGACCGGTGTTCGTCTGGGCGATGAGCCTGTTCTCCGCCGGGACGCTCATCGCGCTGCTCGCGCCGGGCTTCACGATGCTGCTCATCGGGCGCATCGTGCAGGCCAGCGGCACCGCGATCATGATGCCGCTGCTCATGACCACCGTCCTGACCCTCATCGAGCCGGCCCACCGCGGCCGTGTGATGGGCAACATCTCGATCGTCATCTCGGTCGCCCCCGCGATCGGCCCGACGATCTCCGGCCTCATCCTCAACGCGTTCTCGTGGCGCTGGCTGTTCGGGTTCGTCCTGCCGATCGCCCTGGCCGCCCTCGTGCTCGGCATGGTGAAGGTCCGCAACGTCTCGACCCCGCGCAAGTCCGCGATCGACGTGTTCTCCGTCGTCCTGTCCGCCTTCGCGTTCGGCGGCATCGTCTACGGCCTGTCGAGCATCGGCGAGGCCGGGGACACCGGGTACGGCGTGCCGATCGGTGCGCTCGTCGTGGGCTTCGTCGCCCTCGCGGTGTTCATCGTCCGCCAGACCCGGCTGCAGCGCCGTGACGCCGCACTCCTCGACCTCCGCACCTTCAGCACCAAGGGCTTCACCATCCCGATCGTCGCGATGGCGATCAGCTTCATGGCGATGTTCGGCACGCTGATCCTGCTGCCGATCTACCTCGAGCGGGTGCTCGGCCTCGAGGTCCTGCAGGTCGGCCTGCTGCTGCTCCCCGGCGGCCTGCTGATGGGGCTGCTGTCCCCGATCGTCGGCCGTCTCTACGACCGCTACGGCGCGCGCATGCTGCTCATCCCCGGATCGATCATCATCAGCGCCGTGCTCTGGGCGCTCTCGACGGTCACCGCGGACACCAGCGTCACGTTCGTCCTCGTCGCCCACATCGTGCTGAGCCTCGGCCTGGCGCTGACCTTCACGCCGCTGTTCACCGCGGCACTCGGTGGCCTGCCGCCGCGCCTGTACTCGCACGGCAGCGCCGTCCTCGGTACCGCCCAGCAGCTCGCCGGTGCGGCCGGTACCGCGCTGTTCGTCACGCTGCTGACGCTCGGCGCCACCGCCGCGGCGACGAACGGCGACGTCGCCGGCGCCGCGACCGCCGCCGAGGCCACCGCCCGGGCGACCGCGTCCGGCGTGCACTCGGCGTTCCTCGTCGGTGCGGTGATCTCGATGCTCGGCATCATCGCCTCGGCGATGGTCCGGAAGCCGGCCACCCCGGAGGGTGCACCCGCACCCGCCATGCACTGACCGCTCCCGCTCCGACCGCGCGCCCCCCTCTTCCGGAGGGGGGCGCGTCGTCGTTCCCGGCCGCGTGGCATCGTGGGCACATGCGGTCGACGACGAGCGAGCTGAACTGGTCCGGCACGGTCACCTACACGGCCGAGCGGGTGGTGCGGCCGACCTCGCTCGACGACGTCGCCGACCTCGTCGCCCGCAGTCCCCGCATCCGCGGGCTCGGCACCCGGCACTCGTTCAACGACGTCGCCGACACCCCGGGCGTCCTGCTCGACCTGACCGCCGTGCCGACCGACCTCGTGGTCGCCGCGGACCGCCGCACCGCCACGATGGGCGCCGGCACCCGGTACGGGCTCGTCGCACCGGAACTCGACGCGGCCGGGGTCGCCCTGCACAACGAGGGGTCGCTCCCCCACATCTCGCTGGGCGGCGCGATCGCCACCGGCACGCACGGCTCCGGCACCACACTCGGCTCGCTGAGCACCGCCGTCGCCGCGCTCGAGCTGATCGGCCCGGACGGCACCACCAGCACGATCCGACGCGATGACCCAGACCTCGGCGGCGCTGCGATCCACCTCGGGCTGCTCGGCATCGTCACCCGCGTGACCGTCGACGTGCAGCCCGCGTACCGGATGCGCCAGGACCTCTACGGGCCGATCCCGTGGAACACCTTCACCGCCTCCGCCGCCGAGGTCTTCGCCGCCGGGTACTCCGTCTGCGTCTACACGCTGTTCGGCGACACCGTCTCCGAGGTGCTCGTGAAGTCCCGCGTGCCGGACGGGGCCGACGACGTCGAGGTCCCCACGGGCCTCCTGGGCGCGCCCCGCCTGCCCGGCTCGCCCGGTGACGGCCACCACACCGCGCGCGACGGCTCGGTCGGGCCGTGGTGGGACCGGCTGCCCCACTTCCCGATCGAGTCGGTGCCCTCGGTCGGGTCGGAGGTGCAGAGCGAGCACTTCGTGCCGCTCCGACACGCGGCCGCGGCGCTCGACGCGCTGCGCGGGCTGGCGGACCGGATCCAGCCGCACCTGCACGTGTGCGAGCTGCGGACGATGGCGGCTGACGACCTGTGGCTGAGCCCCACGCAGGGCGAGGACGTGCTCTGCATCGCGTTCACCTGGAAGAAGCACCCGGAGCAGGTCGCGGCCCTGTTGCCCGACCTGGAGGCGCGACTCGCCCCGTTCGGCGGGCGTCCGCACTGGGGGAAGATGAGTTCCCTCGACGGCTCCGCCGTCGCCGCGCTGTACCCGCGGCTGGGCGCGTTCCGCGAACTGGTCGAGCGTCGTGACCCGGCCGGCAAGTTCCGTTCGGCGTTCGGCGAGCGGGTGCTCGGGCTGCCTGCTGGTTCGGGGCTCAGCTGACCGTTGTGACGGTCTTCGTCTCGCCGTCCCAGTGCCGGACGCCGGCGACGCCGAGGGTCTCCGGCAGCGGCACCGACGCCAGCACCTCGAGCATCCGCGGCAGGTCGACGTCCCGCGGCCGACGTGCGAGCGTGAGGTGCGGCGCCCACCGTCCTGGCAGCGAGGTGTCGACGCCGCCGGGCGCAGCGCGGTGCACGGCCTCGTGGAACGCGGCGAGCGCGGGGTCGACCACGACGGAGACCCCCAGGACGTGGCGACCAGGACCGGCCGGGAACAGCAGCAGGCCCGCGGGGCGGATCACCCTCGGCAGCGGCGCGTCGAAGCCGGACGGCACGGGCAGCGTCTCGCCCGCCGCCAGCGTCACGTGCGGGGCGTTGGTCTCGGACGTGTGTCGGCCCATGCTCGGCAGGTCGGCGATGACCAGGGCCTCCCAGGCGCCACGGACCGCCCGTTCGGCATCCGGGTCGAGGACGAGTTCGATGCTGCGCACGTCTCGAGCCTGCCCGACGGCGAGCGCCGGCGTCACACAGCGACGCCGGTCGTAACACGACGGAACGTGAATCGACCCGGTCCGGGGCTGCCGGGCACACTCGTGGCTGTCCCCGCCGGGTGACCCCCAGCGTCGGGACCCCCACAGCACCGTCCCTGCCAGCAGGGCGACCCCCTCACGAGGAGCAGCCATGTCCGCGTCCCCCGTCCTGCCCGACCGTCCGCAGCGCAAGCGCCCGCTCGGGTGGATCATCGCCGCGGCCGTCGTCGTCGTCGCGATCATCGTCGCCGTCGTGGTCGTCGCCGTCCGCGGTGGCGGCTCCGACCAGCCCGGAGCCGCCGGCAGCGGTTCGGACCGCAAGGCCCAGACCGTGACGATCGGTGTCGCGGACAAGGCGCTGCCGTACTGGAAGACCTACACGGCACTCGCGAAACAGCGTCTGAACGTCACCGTCAAGCTGACCAACTTCGCCGACTACTCGCTGCCGAACCCCGCGCTCAAGGACGGGCAGGTCGACATCAACCAGTTCCAGCACATCCAGTACCTGGCGAACTACAACGTCACCGCGAAGGACGACCTGCAGCCGATCGGCTCCACCGCCGTCTACCCGCTCCCCCTCTACGCGACGAAGTACGACAACACGTCCGCGATCCCCGAGGGCGCGAAGGTCGCGATCCCGAACGACGCCATCAACGAGGCCCGGGCACTGCTCGTCCTGCAGTCCGCGAAGCTCATCGAGCTGCGGGACGGCGGCAGCGCGTTCTCGACCACCGACGACATCACGTCGCACAAGGTCGACGTGCAGCCGCTCGACGCCTCGCAGACCGCGAACGCGCTGCAGCAGGGCTCGGTCGCCGCGGCCGTCGTGAACAACAACTTCGCCACCGCCGCCGGGCTGCCCGCCTCGGACAAGGTCTTCACCGACGACCCGTCCAGCTCCTCCGCCGCCCCGTACGTCAACGTCTTCGCGGTCCGCGACGAGGACAAGGACAACGCCACCTACCTGGACCTCGCGAAGCTGTTCCAGGACAGCGCGGTGCAGAAGGACTTCACCAAGGACTACCCCGACGCCGTCGCGCGGGACGAGAAGGCGTCCGCCCTGCAGGACGAGCTCGCCACCGTCGAGCGGGACGCGAAGGCAGCAGCCGAGTAGTGGCTGCCCTCGTCGAACTCCGCGGTGTCACCAAGAGCTACCGCCGCGCCGACACCGGAGAGACCGTCACCGCGGTCGAGGGTGTCGACCTCGACGTCCACCAGGGCGAAGTCCTCGGGGTGATCGGGTACTCCGGCGCCGGCAAGTCCACCCTGGTGCGACTCGTCAACGCCCTCGAGCTGCCCACCTCGGGCACCGTCACCGTGGCCGGGCAGGAACTGACGGCGATCCCCGAGCGGGACCGCCGACAGGCCCGGCGCCGGATCGGGATGGTCTTCCAGCAGTTCAACCTGTTCCGCTCCCGCACGATCGCCGGGAACGTGGCGTACCCGCTCAAGGTCGCCGGTGTCGCGAAGGCCGAACGGGACCGCCGGGTCGCCGAACTGCTCGACTTCGTCGGGCTGCTCGACCGGGCGTACGCCTACCCCGAGCAGCTGTCCGGCGGGCAGAAGCAGCGCGTCGGCATCGCCCGGGCGCTCGCGTCGAACCCCGAACTGCTGCTCGCCGACGAGGCGACCAGTGCCCTGGACCCGGAGACGACGTCGGAGGTCCTCGCGCTCCTCCGCCGCGTCAACCGCGAGCTCGGCGTCACGATCATCGTCATCACCCACGAGATGGACGCCGTCCGCAGGATCGCCGACCGCGTCGCCGTGATGGAGCAGGGCCGCGTGGTCGAGGTCGGCGACGTCTACGACGTGTTCTCCGCCCCCACCACCGAGGCCGCGCAGCGCTTCGTCCGCACCGCCCTGCACGACCGCCCCTCGCCCGAGACCGTCGCCCGTCTGCACGAGCGCCACCCCGGCCGGATCGTGTCCGTCCGGATCACCGACGAGGCCGGGCTGCAGGGTCGCATCGACCAGGCGTTCCGCGACACCGCGGTCACCGCCGAGCTCGTCTTCGGCGGGGTCAGCGAGATCCGTGAGCGCCGCATCGGCTCGCTCACGTACGAGCTCGGTGGGCGTGACGCCGACGTCGACCGGGCGGTCGGCGCCCTGCGCGCCGCCGGCATCACCGTCGTCGAGGAGGCCCGCGCATGAACAACTCGTTCCAGAGCGTCATCGACACGTTCGACGTGTTCCTCGCCGCGACCCGGGACACGATCGTCATGTCCCTGGTGTCGCTCGTCATCGCGGGTGTCATCGGTCTGGCCCTCGGGCTGCTGCTCTACGCCACCCGGCCGGGCAACCTGCTGTCGAACCGCACCGCGTACACGGTCATCAACCTGGTCGTGAACCTGGTGCGTCCGATCCCGTTCGTGATCTTCCTCGCCGCGATCGCACCGCTGTCGCGCGTCGCCGTGCAGACCACGATCGGCGTCCCGGCCGTGACGTTCGCGATCTCGCTCGCCGCGGCGTTCGCGGTGTCGCGGATCGTCGAACAGAACCTGCTCGCCATCGATCCGGGCGTCGTCGAGGCGGCACGGGCCTCCGGGGCGCACCCGGTGTCGATCCTGCTGACCGTGCTCATCCCCGAGGGGCTCGGGCCGCTGATCCTCGGCTACACGTTCATCTACATCGGCATCGTCGACATGACGGCGCAGGGTGCACTGGTCGGCGGTGGCGGGCTCGGCGAGTACGCGATCACCTACGGCTCGCAGCGGTACGACTGGTGGGTGGTCTACGTCTCGGTCGCCGCGATCGTCGTCATCGTGCAGCTCGGCCAGTTCGTCGGCAACCGCCTGGCGCGGGCGACGCTCCGCCGCTGACGCCCGGCCCGGGTGCTGCCCGCCTCCCCTGCCGCCGCCCCCGGGTGCTGCCCGCCGAGCGGTCACGAATCGTCGTTCTCGGCACGCCTGAACGACGGTCTGTGACCGCTCGGCGGAGTGCGCGCGGCGCGGCGGGGGGGGGGGGCCCCCGGCCGCGCCCGCCGGCCCCCCCCCCCACCCCGGCCCGGCGCCAAGAAAACACAACACCCCACCCCACCCCGCA
>NZ_JARUXD010000059.1:0-21718 GCF_030433875.1 Curtobacterium sp. PsM8
GGGGGGGGGGGGGGGGGGGGGGGGGGGGGGGGGCCCCCCCCCCCCCCCCCCCCCCGTCCGGCTACCTGTGTCCGGTCGGTCCGGCCAGGTCAGCGAACAGGCCCGCTCCGACCGAGGAGTCCGCCGTGGCACCCTCGGCCGTCACTGGCCCCCGACTCTGCGGCGCCGGGTCCGCTCCGTCGTGAGACCGACGACGGTGCAGCCACACGGTCGTCCCGGCACCGGCGAGCAGGAGGGCGACGAGGCCCGTGAGCGCGAGGCCCTGCGCGCCCGTGTAGGCGAGCGCCCCCGTGCGCGGTGGCGTCGCGTCCCCGGGGCCGCCGTTCCCGGACCCGGCTCCCCCGGTGTCCGCGCCGCCCGCATCGCCCGCGCCGCCGGGCACAGCGCTGGCGCTCGGTGTCGCCGTCGGACTCGGTGTCGCCGTCGCGCCCGGCCCGTCCGGATCGCCCGGATCGCCCGGGTCACCCGAGTCACCAGGGTCACCAGGGTCACCAGGGTCACCAGGGTCACCAGGGTCACCAGGGTCGATCGTCTTGATCGGGACCTCCGGCGACTGCTCACCGCCGTCCGGATCGGTGGGCGAGGTCGCCGTCGCGACGTTCACCACGTCCGACCCGTCGCCCGCGTACCCCGGGTCGAGCCGTGCCCGGAACCGGAAGGCGTGCTCCTGCCCGGGCTCCAGGTCCCCGCCGCCACTACAGGTCACCCGCTGCCCCGCCGACGAGCAGACACCGCCCGAGCCGCCCGAGTCGACGAAGGCCAGCTGTGCCGGCAGGTCGTCGACCGCCCCGACGTCACGTGCCGTCGACGGGCCGGCATTCCGTGCGGTGACGGTGTACTCGACCTCGTCGCCAGGCGAGACCCGCTCCGGGCTGACGCTCTTCCCCGTCGTCACCTGGGCGATCGCCGTCACGGGCGCCGCAGCCCGCGAGGTGTTGTCCGCCGGGTTCGTGTCGGACAACCCCGGGGCGGCGGCGATCCGCGCGGCGCTCTCGATCTGACCGGAGGCGCCGGGGTCGAGCAGCCCCTCGATCGTGAACGTCGCCGCGGCACCACGCTCGAGGGCGACCGCGGTGGCGACGTCCCCGGTGCCGGAGGCTTCACGACAGGTCGACGGCCCCGGCACGCTGCAGGTCCACCGGACGTCCCGCAGCTGGTCGGGGACGTCGACGGTGACGGCGCTGGGATCGGACGCGTTGCCGCCGACGTTCGACGCGGTCACCGTGTAGCGGACGCGGTCCCCGGCGACGACGGGTGGCATGTCGTGCTCGATGCGGAGGTCCGCGGGTGCCGCCACCCGGAGGGCGTCGACCTCGTGCACACTCCGGAACGAGCCGGTGCCCCCGGTGAAGCCCAGGCGGAGCGTCGCCGGCAGCGGCGCCTGACCCGGGCCCGCCAGCTGCACGTGGTCGAGCACGGTCCGGAGCTCGCCGCCGGCAGCGGACAGCTGGACGGTGACGGTCAGGCCGTCGTCCTCGGGCTGCAGGACCACGTGGACCTTCCGCGTGGTCCGGGTGCCGGTCGCGACGCCGCCGGCGATCTCGGCGTGCTGGACGAACCGGTACCCGGTCAGCCCGTTGCCGGAGCCGCGGACGGTGACGGTCTCCGGGGTCCGACCGGGGCCGCTGTCGTTGAACGGCAACGAGAAGTTGCCGTACTGGTCGAGCGCGATGGCGGCGAAGGCCCCAGGCAGGCCGGGCAGCGTGCAGGTGGACTGCCCCTGCGACACCTCGTCGCGGCACGAGTACCCGAGGGCCGAGCCGAAGGCCCCGACGCCGGGCGGCACCGAACCGTCCGCCAGGGACAGCAGCAGGCCGTCGGCCCCCTGCACGTCCGGCGTGTACATCGCGTAGTCGAACTCGATGTCGAGCCCCCGGTCCGACGGGAACGAGTCGTCCATCGCCCAAGCACCGGCGGCCCGGAAGACGGCGTCCGTCAGGCGGAGGCGTCCGTCGACGATGCGGGCGTCACCGCTGAGGGTCCCGCCGGCGGCGGTCGCGAACCCGGTCGAGAACGGGAAGGCGAGGTCGTCCGCGGCCGCCGGTGCCTCGGCGCCGAGCGGGGTCGCCGCGGCCAGGGCGACGAGGACCGCGGTGGCGGCACCCCATCGTGGGAGCCGCCGCCGCCTGCCGGGAGGGGCACCCCGGGTGGCGACGGCGGGTGGTCGGGGGCGTTTCGTGTCGTGTGTCATGCCACGATCGTCGCGATCGAGACGCCCGCACGAGCGGACCGGAGGCCGACCTGTGGAGCGATGCCCCGGGCCTCCCGACTGTGCAGGGAAGCCCGGGGCACCGACGGCCCGACCGGCGGAACCGGGGCAGGACTGGATCGGCTACGCCACCCAGACCGTCGTGTACCCGGGCAGCTCGCCGTCCGTCAGCGGGGCCGACGTCACGACGACCGCACCCTCGGGCATCGGCACCGGCGCAGGCCCGAAGTTCGTGTACGACCGCCACCCGTCGTGCCGCGCGAACGCGACGACCTCGGGCGACGCCGTCTCGATCCACTCGAGCTCCTCGCCCTGCTGCAGACGGCTGCGGGCGGACAGCGCCTCGCGGTAGAACGACAGCGTCGAGCCGGGCACGCGGTCCTCGGCCTCGACGCTCGACGCGCCGAAGTCCGACGGCTGCGGCAGGTGCGGTGCGGCGTCGCCGAAGCCGAACGACGGCCCGTCCTCGGTCCACGGGATCGGCACACGGCAGCCGTCCCGGCCCTTGACCGTGTGCCCGGTGCGGAGCCACTTCGGGTCCTGCAGCTGGTCGTGCGGGATGGCGGGCGCCTCGTGCAGGCCGAGTTCCTCGCCCTGGTAGACGTACGACGAGCCCGGCAGCGCGAGGACGAGCAGGGTCGCCGCCCGCGCGCGTCGGAGTCCGCCATCCCGGTCGAGCGGCGGGGTCTCCCCGTCGGACATCAGCCACTCGTCGGTGTCGGTGCCGTCGGGCAGTCCGTACCGGGTGGCGTGCCGGACGACGTCGTGGTTGGACAGCACCCACGTGCTCGAGCCGCCGGACGTCGCCGCACCCTCGAGGTTCTGCGCGATGAGCGTGCGGAACTCGGTCGCATCGAACGGTGCCTCGAGCAGGTCGAAGTTGAAGGCCTGTCCGAGCTCGGTCGGCCGGGCGTACAACACCCGTCGGGGCGCGGGTGCCCAGGCCTCGGCGATCGCTGCGCGGGGCGGCGTGTAGCCGTTGAGCACCTTCCGCCAGGCGGCGAAGATCTCGTGCACCTCGTCGCGGTCGTACAGCGGGTCCGAGCCGTCGAGCGGCAGGTCCTGCTCGTTCGACGGGCGGTACGGCTCCGACAGGTCCTTCGCGAGCCCGTGTGCGACGTCCACCCGGAACCCGTCGACGCCGCGGTCGGACCAGAAGCGCAGGGTGTGCTCGAAGTCCTGGTGGACCTCCGGGTTCGTCCAGTCCAGGTCGGGCTGCTCGGGCGCGAACAGGTGCAGGTACCACTGGCCGTCGGGCACGCGGGTCCAGGCGCTGCCGCCGAAGTTGGAGACCCAGTCGCTCGGCGGCTGCTCGCCGTCCGGTCCGGCGCCCTCGCGGAACACGTAGCGGGCCCGTTCCGGGGAACCGGGAGCGGCGGCGAGCGCGGCGCGGAACCACTCGTGCTGGTCCGAGGTGTGGTTCGGCACCAGGTCGACGACGACGCGGAGGTCGTGCGCGTGCGCCGCGTGGATGAGCTCGTCGATCCGGTCGAGCGAGCCGAGCTTGGGGTCGACGTCGCGGTAGTCGGCGACGTCGTACCCACCGTCGGCGAGGGGCGAGGGGTAGAACGGCGACAGCCAGATCGCGTCGACGCCGAGCTCGGACAGGTACGGCACCCGGCTGGTGACACCGGCGATGTCGCCGATGCCGTCCGCGTCGGAGTCCGCGAAGCTGCGCGGGTAGACCTGGTAGACGACGGCCTGCCGCCACCAGTTCGGGTCGGGGGTGCGGGGCGTGTCGCTCGGCGTACGTCTCGGGGTCACGTCGCCGACACTACCGACGGCGGCTCCGCACGGCGGGAGGCCCGTGACACGCCCGCCTCGTCGGCGGGGGAATCCGACGCCCGAACCATTGGTTGTCGCTGAAACCATCACTGTCAGGAAGGAACGCCATGACCCAGATCGTCGCGCTCGTGGGAAGCCTCCGCGCCGGATCCATCAACCGCCAGCTCACCGAGGCAGCCGTCCAGCACGCTCCGGAGGGCATCGAGCTCTCGGTCTTCGACGGCATCGTCGACCTGCCCTTCTACAACGAGGACATCGACGGTGACACCCCGCCCGAGGCCGCGGTCGCGTTCCGCCGGGCCATCGCCGACGCCGACGGCGTCCTGCTCGTCACGCCCGAGTACAACGGCACGATGCCGGCCGTGCTGAAGAACGCGCTCGACTGGGCCTCGCGTCCGTTCGGTGCCTCGCCGATCTCCGGCAAGCCGCTCGCCGTCATCGGTTCGGCCTTCGGCCAGTACGGCGGCGTCTGGGCACACGACGACGCCCGCAAGGCCGCAGGCATCGCGGGCGCGAAGGTCCTGGAGGACGTCAAGGTCGCGATCCCGCAGTCCGTCGTCCGTTTCGCCGAGACGCACCCGCGTGAAGACGAAGAGGTCGTCGGCCTCGTCCGCGGCGCCCTGACCGCGCTGGCCGACGCAGCCGCCGAGCCGGTCGCCGCGTAACGACGCCCGGCGCCGAGCGACGCACGGCGTCGCGGCGCACCCCCGGAACCGCGTCGGGCCCGAACCGACACGACCCGTCCGTCGCGTCCCCGGGACCGCACTCCGGCCGCACCACTCGACAGCCTGGTCACCTGACGGCTTATCATCATCCGATGACGACGCAGGAGATCACGGAGCCGTCCGGCTACTGGTTCCCGGACGACGACGCCACCCAGCGCGGTGTCGCCGTGCTGAACGCCCTGCGTCGCTACCGGGCCTCCGAGACGGCGATGCGCCGCCGCACCCGCGACTCGATGGGCATGGGCGAGACCGACCTGCTCGCCGTCCGTCACCTGCTGCAGGCCCAGCGCGCGGGCCGTTCGGTCAGCCCGAAGGACCTGTCCGCGTACCTCAGGATCTCGTCCGCGTCGACGACGATCCTGGTCGACCGCCTGGTCAAGAGCGGGCACGTCCGTCGTGAGCCGCACCCCACCGACCGACGCGGGCTCATCATCGTGCCGACCGTCGAGACCGACGCCGAGGTCCGGGCCACGCTCGGCATCATGCACCGCCGCATGATGCAGATCGCCGAGGGCCTGTCCGCGACCGACGCCCGGGTGGTCGCGATGTTCCTCGAGGAGATGCGCGTCGCCGTCGACCAGGTCGACCCGCCCGTCGTCGCGCACTGACGACGGACCACATAGTCGCTCGACCACTGCCGGGGGACGGTTCCTCGACACCCACTGGGAAGACCCCGCCGCGGAGCGCGTAGACCGGAGTGGTCAGTCCAGCGAAGGGTCGGGCCCGTGACGGGCCGGTCCCGCGAAGAAGGAGTCGTCACATGCACGCATCGGACAAGCTCGCCGCCAACCTGCAGAAGGTCCTCGTCGACCTCATCGACCTGCACCTGCAGGGCAAGCAGGCCCACTGGAACATCCTCGGCACCAACTTCCGTGACCTCCACCTGCAGCTCGACGAGATCGTCGACGCCGCCCGTGAGTTCGCCGACGACACCGCGGAGCGCATGCGTGCGCTGTACGCCGTGCCGGACGGCCGCTCGGCCACGGTCTCCGCGACCAGCCACCTCGACGCGTTCCCCGAGGGCGAGGTCGCCACGCACGACGCGATCGACCTGGTGACCCTCCGCCTGTACCAGGCCACCGGCACCATGCGCGACGTGCACGACGAGGTCGACGAGGAAGACCCGACGACCGCCGACCTGCTGCACGGCTTCATCGAGCGCCTCGAGCAGCTCGCCTGGATGGTCTCCGCCGAGAACCGCACGCCGCGCACGCCGCTCGCCGCCGCGACCAGCCCGGCGACCGCCGAAGCGTCCGCGCACTCCTGAGCCGCGGGTCGCACGTGGACCTCGGGATCCAGGGCAAGACCGCACTCGTCTTCGGTGGTGACTCCGGCATCGGCTGGAACACGGCACGCATCCTCCTGGCGGAGGGTGCGACCGTGGTCGTCACCGACCTCGACCAGAGTCGGCTCGACACCAGCGCCGACCAGCTCGAAGCGCCGGTCGGCAGACTGCACGCGTTCGCCGCGGACGTCCGCAGCGCCGAGAGCCTCGCCGCGCTGCACGAGAAGGTGCGGGACGCCGTCGGCGAGATCGACATCCTGGTGCAGTCCTCCGGTGTCACCGGCGCCCAGGGCATGTTCCACGAGATCGACGAAGCCGGCTGGCAGGAGACGCTCGACGTCGACCTGATGGGCCCGGTCCGGATCACCCGCGAGTTCATCGCGGACCTCCGGAACGGCGGCTGGGGTCGGATCGTCTACCTGGTGTCCGAGGACGCCTCGCAGCCGTACGACGACGAGCTGCCCTACTGCGCCGCCAAGGCCGGAGTGCTCTCGTTCGCCAAGGGCCTGTCGCGCTCGTACGCGGAGGAGGGGCTGCTCGTGAACACGGTCTCCCCCGCGTTCATCCACACCCCGATGACCGACGCCATGATGGACAAGCGGTCGAAGCAGCTCGGCACCTCGTTCGACGAGGCGATCTCGAGCTTCCTCGACGAGCAGCGTCCGTACATGGAACTCAAGCGTCGCGGTGAGCCGGAAGAGGTCGCGAACGTCGTCGCGTTCCTGTGCTCCGAGCTCGCCAGCTTCGTGAACGGCTCGAACTACCGCGTCGACTCCGGCTCGGTCGCCACCATCTGACGGAGGAACCATGACCGACCACCGCTACCTCATCGTCGGCGGCGGGATGGTCGCCGACTCCGCTGCCCGCGGCATCCGCGAGCTCGACCCCGACGGCTCGATCGGGATCATCAGCGAGGACGTCGACCGCCCCTACGCGCGCCCGGCACTGTCCAAGAAGCTCTGGACCGACCCGGACTTCAGCTGGGACGACAAGGTCGACCTGCACACCGAGGAGACCGGGGCGACCTTCGTCCTGGGCACCCGGGTCGCGTCGATCGACCGGGGCGCGAAGACCGTCACGACCGACGACGGCACCGTCGTCGGCTACGAGCGGCTGCTCCTGGCGACCGGCGGCCACCCGCGTGACCTGCCCGGGCTCGCGCCGTCCGACCGCGTGCTCAGCTACCGCAGCGCCGCCGACTACCGCACGCTCCGCCGGCACGCCGACGCGAACGCCCACGTGGTCGTCGTCGGCGGCAGCTACATCGGCACCGAGGTCGCGGCCGGGCTCGTCCAGAACGGTGCCCGCGTCACGCTCGTCACCCCGGACGACGTGCTCGGTGGCCACATGTTCCCGGCCGGCCTCGCCGCCGCCTTCCAGCAGCGCTTCGTCGACGCCGGCGTGGAGGTCCGCACCGGCCGCCGCGTCGAGTCCGGCGAGGAGACCGCGGACGGCGTCACGCTCACGCTCGACGACGGTTCCACGATCACGGCGGACGCCGCCGTGGCGGGCCTCGGCATCGAGCCCGCGACGCAGCTCGCCGAGGACGCCGGTCTGGCGGTCGACGACGGCATCACGGTGTCGTCGACGCTCGTCACCGACGACCCCGCCGTCTTCGCCGCCGGGGACGTCGCGTCCTACCCGGACCGGCTGCTCGGCACCCGCCGCGTCGAGCACGTCGACAACGCCCAGCAGCAGGGCCGGCAGGCGGGCCGCAACCTGGCCGGCGCCGGCGAGACCTACGACCACACGCCGATGTTCTACTCGAACGTCTTCGACCTCGGGTACGAGGCCGTCGGCGTCGTGTCCTCGTCGCTCCGCACCGTCGAGGACTGGGCCGAGCCGAACGTCACCGGTGTCGTCTACCACCTGGGCGACGACGACCTGGTCGCCGGTGTGCTGCTCTGGAACGTCTCCGGCAAGACCGACGAGGCCCGGAAGGTGCTGGCGGAGGCGCACGCGCTGACGCCGGACGCGCTGCCCGGCCTCATCAGCGCTGACTGATCGCCCTCAGCCGGTCGACCACGCTCAGCCGGTCGACCAGGCTCAGTCGTCCGGTCAGGGTCGTCCGCCGGATCCGGCGGTGACCGACTGGAGGCTCGTGCCCGGTTCTGCGGAACCGGTCGCGGGCCTCCAGTCCGTCCGCCCGACGGCCGTGGTCAGAAGGGACGTCGGTCCCCGCCGCGCTCCGGCGCGACCGTGTCGACGACCTCGTCACGCTCGTCCGGGTCGACCGGGATGCCGTCGTGGTCGGCCATCGCGACCGCGTGCGCGGACTTGGCGGCCTCGAGCTGCTCGTCGTCGCCCTTCGCCATGCCGAACACCTCCATGAACCGCGACTTCACGACCAGCCAGCGGTCGGTCGCACCGAGGCGGTCCAGGTCCGTCGCGGTGGAGTCGTCCCGGACCCGCTGCAACGACGAGACCCCGCGGTCGGGCAACCGACCGTCGACGTGGGCGACGGCGAGCTGCGCCACCGCGTCGGCCTGGGCGTGCATGACCGAGTGTGCGCCGTCGACGATCTCGCGGAGCACGCCGTAGGGCAGGGCGCGGGCGAGCTGCCGGACCCACGAGCGCGGCACGAGTGCGTCGTGCTCGCCGCGGACGACCAGGGTGTGCGCCCGGACGTCGGCGACGCGGTCCTCGATCGGGTAGGCGATCATCTTCGGCAGGACCTTGCGGAACCAGTGCCACCCGCAGAGCGCGTACGCGGTGACCGCGTGCCAGCGGACCGCGGCGGGCTCGTGCACGGCGGACCGGAGGAAGCGGAGCGCGGCCTTCGGGATCGACCGCGCGGCCGGGTCGAGGACCGGGCTGATGAGCACCAGGTCAGAGATGTCCGGGCGGCGGGCTGCGACCTCGACGACGACCTGCGTCCCCATCGAGTGGCCGATGAGCACCGGGTCGTGCAGGCGGAGGTCGTCGATGACCTTCTCGACGGCGTCGGCGTACCGCTCGATGGACACGCCGCCGCGAAACCGCGGGACCCCCGCGAAACCGGGCAGGTCGAGCGCGTGCACCGGGCCGTTCTCGTTGAGGTGCGGGGCCAGCCGCTCGTAGTACGTCGACGCGATGCCGAGCCCCGCGACCAGGACGAACGCGCGCTCACCGGGCTCGCCGATCGAGCTGACGCGCACGTAGGTGTGGTCGACGGCGATGCGGTCGACGCGGACCTCGACGTCGGCGTCCTCGGCCTGGGCGAGTTCGCCGGCCGGGTCGGGGGCGCCGGTCGGGACGGGGTGACCCGGGTGGTGTTCGTCGTTCATGGGCGCTCCTCGCGGTGGCTGGCGGTCGCCCAGGCTACCGCGGGCGTCCTCCGCTCCGGCCGCGGCGCGCGTCGCCAGCCCGGCAGGACCCTCAGCCGGCGAAGGGGAACGCCGGGCGTCCGTGCACGCGAGTCGGCACCGCGAACACCGAGCCGGAGTGCGGGGAGCGTGCCAGCTGGTCCTCGGTCAGGTCCTCCCGCGCGGTCCCGACGAGCAGCAGGGACATGTCCGTCCCGCCGAACGCCACCGAGGTCACGTTCGGCGCCGGGATCTCCACCGTCTCGAGGTGCGCTCCGTCCGGGCCGTACCGGTCGACCTTGCTCTCGCCGTAGATCGCGCCCCAGAAGCAGCCCTCGTCGTCGCGGACGAGTCCGTCGTGTGCGGCACCGTCGACGAACGGCTCGAGGTCGCCGAGCAGACCGTCGGGTCCGTAGGAGGCCCGGTAGACCGTGTTCGTGTCGGTGTCCGTCACGTACATCTCGGAGCCGTCGTCGTTCCACTCCATGCCGTTGGTGGTGCCGAACCCGCTCCGCAGCACCGCGACCGACCCGTCCGCCGAGAAGGCGTAGAGCGCGCCGGCCGGCGGCCCGTCGGTCGGGTCCATGCTGCCGACCAGGAACCGGCCGAACGGATCGCACTTGCCCTCGTTGAAACGCATCTCGTCGTCGGCGTGCGTGACACCGGCCAGTTCGCGTTCGACGTGTCCGTCGGCATCGGTCAGCACGACGGTGTCGTCCTGGGCGGCGATGAAGCCACCTCCGGCACGCGGCTGGAACGACGGCAGGGGCGGATCGAGCTGCGTGGTCTGCAGCACCCGACCGTCGGCGTCCGCGGTGGTCAGCGTGCCGTTCGGGATGTCGACCCAGCGGCCGACCCCCTGCGCCGGGTCCCAGACGATGCTCTCCGCCAGGGTCGCCCGGACGTCGCTGAACACCCGGGCGGGGCCGGAGGTCGCGCTCGCCGTCACGGTCTCAGGCCCCCTGCTCGACGTTCCGGCGGAGCACCAGGAACCGCGAACCGTACGCGTCGATGCGGAGCGGGAAGCTGCACAGGTCGTCGACGGTGCCGAGCTCGCTGTGGTCCGTGGCGTCGACCACCGTCGCCCCGTGCGGCAGCGACTCGGACCGGATGGTGCCGTCCAACGGGGTGTCGGTCATGTTGAGCACGGTGATCTGCACGACCGGCTCGCCCGTCTCGTCGGTGGACTCGAGTTCGTGCACCATCACGAGCATCCCGCGGTGGGCGACCTCGGGGACGTCGACCTGTCGGGCCGAGGCGATGCCGTACTCGGTCCGCACCCGCAGCAGTTCGCCCAGGCGGGACGCGAACGAGTCGGGCGACTCGAGCTGTTCCGGCAGCGGGCCGTAGAGCGACCGGGCCCGGGGCATGCCCGACGCCGAACGCTCGGTGTCCGGTGCGACGCCGAGCAGGTCGTGGGCGCCGCGCTCGATCCACCGGGTGTCGCCCTCGGCGATGAGGTCCGCCACGGTCTCCTGCGGCACCGTCAGTGATCCGAGCAGGTCCCAGCCGGACATCGCGAAGACGCCGGGCTGCCAGGCGTTGAACGCGGCGAGCAGCAGGTGGGCGTCGCGGATCTGCGGCACGTGCTCGTCGGTGACGGCATCGAGGGTGGTGTGCCCCTGCGTCGCGGCGATGAGCGAGGCCGTCGTGCAGGCGATGCCGTTCGTCGTGAAGACCAGGTTGTAGTCCGCCGCGTCGCCGGTCAGCGCCGCGGTGAGGTCGGCGCGGATGCGTTCGGCGAGCGCCCCGCCCCGGGTCTCCTCACCGTGGAACGTGTAGAGGTCGTCCTGGTGCAGGGTCGCCCAGTGCACGAGCTCGTAGGTGAGCTCGTCGTGGTTCTGCATGCCGTGCACCAGGCTGACCGGCTCGACCCCGAGTTCGAGCGAGGTGCGGAGCGTCAGGCGGAGGAACTCGGTGTCCCCGGTGGCCAGGGCGTGGTGGTACGCGGGCCGGTTGATGAAGTCGTACGACAGGTCGGCGCCGACGGCCCCGGTGTCGCGGATGTCCTCGATCGTCAGGTTCAGCTCCTGGAAGGTGAAGCCGCCGACCTTCCGGACCATCCCGGCGATGACGTGGTTCGCCGCGTGTGAGAGCGGGTGGCCCTCCGACCAACCGGGTGCGCCCTCCGCGCTCTTCTCGACGCCGAGGAACCCGTTCGCGTCGAGTCGGAGCGCGCTGGTGCCGAGGTCGCCGAGCGAGTGCAGGGCGTCGCCGATCACCAGGCGCATGCCGGCGAAGGTCGGGTCGAGCCAGTTGACCGACGGCTGCCCCTCCTTGAAGTAGTGCAGGTACACCCAGCGCCGGGTGGTGCCGTCGACGCCGACGACCGGCGCGGTGACGCTCCAGTTCGTCTCCTTGACGCCGGGCTGGTGGAAGATCACGCGCTGCAGCTCGCCGATGATGTAGCCGCGTTCGGCCAGGGCGGACTCGGTCGCCGGGTCGAGGTTCACCGAGTCGCGGTGCTCGGGCACGGTGGGCAGCAGGTGCCACTCCTCCGGCGGGATCTCGACCATGTGGTAGATCCCGGGGTAGTCCTTGAAGGCCATCTCGGCCAGCCGGAAGTCGGCACCCTTGCCGGTGTGGCCCGGCACGATGTCGTCGATGATGCTGCCGCCGTGTTCCTCGGCGACGTCGGTCATCCGCTGGAAGGTCTCCTCGTCACCGAAGGTCGGGTCGATCTGGGTCCCGATCCGGTCGAAGTGGCCGTCGACGCTCGGGGTCTCCTGCCAGCCGCGGATGCCACCGGCACGCTTGACCGGGCCGGTGTGCACGCCGTTGATGCCGATGCGCTCGAACGCGGACCACAGCTGCGGGTCGGCGAGCGCCGTCAGGAACGACTCGCCGTCGCGGGTGATGAGCGAGATCGGGTACGCGGTGAACCACACGTCCGAGGTCGACACCGCACGGCGGGCGTCCGGCCGGGCGTAGGGGTTCCGCCACATGGCCGGCGTGCCGGAGAGCTGGCGGCTGAGGACGTCGGCGTCCTTGAGCATCGACTGCCGGACGAGCCACTCGATGTAGGCCGGGTTCTCGCCGTTGGCGGCACGCGGGTCCGAGAACCGGCGCTGCAGGCTGCCGCCGCGCAGGTTCACCCGCGGCCGCAGGCGACGCGGGCGGGCCGGGTAGAGCTGCTCGTCGTAGGTGATGTCGGGGGCGACCGGGGTCGCCTCGTCCTCGTCCACGGCGGCGTCGCCGGGTTCCTCGCCCTGCTCCGGGACACCGCCGACGGGCAGCCGCTCGCCGGTCAGGTACTCGTCAGCGATCCGCTCGTCGGTCCGGGGTGCGTCGTCGTCCATGTCCACGCCCCACACGCTAGTCACGCGTCCCCGGGGAGGGTGCCGGGTGCGGGACTCAGACGGCGTGTTCGGATCCGGCAGCGGCACCGCCGTCGGTCACCGGAGCCGCGTGGGCGCCCTGCCCGGTGCGGAGGATCGGCACCGAGTCGCTCGTGGTGCGCAGGGACTCCTGGCGCAGTTCGAGCTGGGTCACGGCGAGCGCGGCGAGGTCGCGCAGGTTCGCCATGTCCGCCTCGTCGGCCGTCCGGGGTCGGGAGTCGAGCACGGCGAGCGTGCCGACGGCGACGCCGTCGTGGCGGACCAGCGGGACACTGACGTAGAACCGGATGCCGAGCGGTCCGGTGACGAGCGGGCTGTTCCGCATCTCCGGGTGCGTGGACCCGTCCGGGATCACGACCGGCACCGGCACCGGCGCGAAGCCGTTCCGGAAGCTGATGCTCCGTGCGGACTTGTCGACACCGTCGGCGACGTACGACTGGGACCACTCGCGGTCCTCGTCCAGCACCTCGATGAGGGCGATCGGGGCGTCGAACAGGCGCGCGGCCATCTTGGTGGTCCGCTGCAGCGCCTCCTCGGGCAGCACGTCCAGGGTCGCCGGTCGCGACGCGTCGGTCCGGGGCTCGCCCGGTGTCGGCCTGGAGGTGCCCCCACCGGTGACGGGACCGGCTGCGGGCGACGACGTGGCCGAGCCGACGGTGTCGGACCCGGGCCCGTGCGCGACGCCGGCCGACGTCGGGTCGGCGGGAGGAGCCTCCGCGGTGTCGGTGATCACGACGTGGCGGAGGAGCGCGACCAGGTCGGCACCCACCGGGCGGTCGCGCGGGTCCTGCGCCGTCATCGCGGCGAGGGCGTGCTTCCAGTGCTCCGGCAGGGGCTCGGGCACGACCGGGTCGCGGGACAGCCGGGCGAGGGCGGACTCGACGAGCGACCCGGGGAACTCACGCCGCCGGGTGAAGCACTGCAGCAGCACCAGGCCGAGCGAGTAGACGTCGCTCGCCGGACCGACCTCCGCGCCGCGGGCCTGCTCGGGGCTGAGGTAGGCGGCCGTGCCGGTCGTGACGCCGTCCGCGGTGAGCCGTTCGACGCCGGCGGCCAGCGCGATGCCGAAGTCGGTGAGCCGTGCGCGTGCCCGGTCGGAGCCGTTGCCGTAGTCGACCAGCAGGATGTTCGACGGCTTGATGTCCCGGTGCACGACGCCCTGCGCGTGGATGTAGTCGAGCGCCTCGGCCATGTCGTAGCCGATCTCGGCGATGTGCCGGGACGCGAGGGGCCCGAGCGCCAGCCGCTCTTCGAGGTCCTGGCCGTGCACGAGCGCCATCACGATGAAGCGCTGCAGCGACCCGTGCTGGTCCTCGACCACCCCGGCGTCGAGCAAGCTGACGAGGTTGTGGTGGTCGAGCGCTGCCAGGACGCCCTGCTCGGCCTCCTGGCGGGCGATGTCGACGATGCCCGGGTGGAAGAGCTTCACGGCGACGGGGCGGTCCAGGCTCTCGTCCCAGGCGTGGTGCACGACGGACATGCCGCCTCGGCCGATGACCTGCTCGAGCCGGTACCGGCCGGCCAGCAGTCCGGCGTGCTCCCGGGGTGCGTCCGTCGGGGCCATGCTTCCTCGTCTTCGGTGGGGGCGTCGCGCGTGGCGTGACGACTCATCGGGCGTGTCCCCGACGCGACGATGCATCTTCGCATCGCCGGGGCGTCGCGGGCCGCCACCATCCCCTCTGCGCGATCGGGACCGCGCGTCGTGACCGGATGCCGATCGCTCAGATGCGCGCGTACCGGGCGCGGACGAAGCTGTAGAGCCCGAAGGCCGCGAAGCCGAGTCCGACCACGACGAGCACGACGGAACCGCCCGGCATCGACCGGAGCGCGTCGAACGCCCCGTCGAGCCCGGTCGCCTGGTCCGGGTCGCTGCGGATGCCGGCGACGGCGATGAGGACGCCGACGATGACCACGGCGATCCCCTTCGCGACGTAGCCGAGCGTGGCGAGCACGGCCACGGTCCGGCGCACGGACTCCGGCTGCGGCCGGAGGTGCTTCTTCCACGAGCCGCGCACGCCGATCACGACGAGGCCGACCCCGATGGCGACCGCCACCGCGCCGACGAGCACCAGCAGGACGACGCCGCCGGGCGTGGCCAGGGCGGTCGCCGCAGCGCTGCGGCTCGAACCGGTGGAGCTCTTGCCGGCACCGAGCGCGTAGCTGGCCGACGAGTAGGCGATGGCGCCGTAGACGACCGCCTTGCCGGCGTTCTTCGCCCGGGCGAGCCAGGCACGGGCGTCGTCGGTCCGTCCGCCGACGACGGCCTCGACGACCAGGCGGACGGTCAGTGCGGCGGTGCCGATCGCGACGACCCAGAGCAGGAACACGCCGCCGGGGACGGACGCGATCTGCGCGAGCGCACCGGACTGGTCGGTGTCGCCGGACTGCGATCCCTGCGCACCGCTGCCGGCGGTGGCGTTGCCGATGCCGAGCAGGACGGCGAGGTAGCCGATGAGCAGGTGCACGACGCCCGTCCCGACGAAGCCCGCGCGGGCCGTGGTCTCGAACCAGCGGCTGTCGGCGACACGGCGCGCCTGTCGTCCGGTCTCTCGGGCTGCGTCCTGGGCTGTGTCGGTCACGGGTCCGAGCTTGCCCGCTCCTGGCCGTCCTGTCCGAGCACCTGCTGTGATATCACACGCGGAATGTGTTCAGTGGGATAGCGGACGCTTGCGGGACCGTCGCGACACCCGACGGTGTCGTCCACTGTCTCTCAGGAGCACCATGCAGAAGCGCACCACCCTCGCGGCCGCCGCCGGTCTCGTCCTCGCCCTCGGCGCCCCGCTCGTCGCCTCGATCCCGGCCACCGCCGCGACCGTGTCCGCCCCGTCGTCCGTGTCCGCCGCGCAGACCCAGACCCTCTTCACGCCCTTCGTCCGGACCGTCGACGGCGCCTGGGCCGAGTCCACCAACGACGACGAGGGCGCTGACGCCGACCTCTTCACCGTCGACGGGCACGGAGCCTCGCACACCGCCGAGGTCCTCGTCCCCGGCGCCGGCGGCCTCGTGCACACCGAGCAGCGCATCGACGGCGAGTGGCGCGAGGTGGCCACGTTCAGCGTCGCCGGACAGGGCGCTCGCGGCCAGCTGCAGGTGACCGTCCCGCAGGACGACGGGTACGGCGAGTACCGCCTCTTCGCCACGGACGACCAGGGCAACCGCTCGGGGTCCCGCACGTTCTACGTCGTCGAGTACTGAGCCCCGATTCCCCCCCCCCCCGTCCTCCAGCAACAGGAAGCACCACACATGAAGAAGTCCACCACCCTCGTCGCCGCCGCCGGCCTCGCCCTCGCGCTCGGCGCCCCGCTCGTCGCCTCGACCGCGGCGAACGCGGCCGTCCAGCCGTCGCCGACCACGTCGAGCAGCACGGTCACCACCGGCATCGGCGCGCACGTGTTCTCCGGCGGCAAGCTGGAGATCACCTCGAGCACCATCCACGACGGCGTCATCACCGTCACCGGCAAGTCCGCGTTCGCGAACAAGGACATCGAGATCGCCGCCGGTGCCGGGTACCAGGCGGTCGGCAAGACCGACGCCACGGGCGCCTTCCACGTGACCGTCGCGGCGGCGAACGTGGGCGACTACAGCCTCCAGATCGGCAAGCGCGTCACCGCGAACATCTTCGCGAAGAGCTACCAGGCAGCCTGGGGTGCCGTCCCGGTGTCCTGACCCACCAGGGACCGGGGCCACCCGGTGACGGACGGGAGGTGCGGGCACAGTCGGCCCGCGCCTCCCGTCCGTCGTCCCGCCGGGTCAGTCCCCCTTCACGTTCACGATCTGCCGCAGCGTGTGCCGCACCGTGACGAGGTCGGCCGCGTCCGCCATCACCTGGTCGATCGGCTTGTAGGCCGCCGGGATCTCGTCGAGGAACGCATCGGTGTCCCGGTACTCGATGCCCGCCATCGCCTCGCGCAGCTGCTCGTGCGTGAAGGTCCGACGTGCCGCCGACCGCGAGTACGAGCGGCCGGCCCCGTGCGGTGACGACTCGAGCGACGGCTTGTTCCCCCGCCCCTCGACCACGTACGACGCCGTGCCCATCGAGCCCGGGATCAGCCCCGGCTGCCCGGCCGTGGCCTGGATCGCCCCCTTCCGGGACACCCACACCGACTTGCCCCAGTGCGTCTCCCGCTGCGTGAAGTTGTGGTGGCAGTTGATGCGCTCGAGTTCCTGCACCTCGGTGTCCACGACCTCGGCGAGCTGCCGGACGACACGGTCCATCATCTCCTCGCGGTTGAGCAGGGCGAAGTGCTGCGCCCACCCCAGTTCGGCGATGTACCGGTCGAACTCGGGCGTGCCCTCGACGAGGTAGGCCAGGTCGGGGTCCGGCAGCTCGATCCACCACCGCTCCATCGCCTCCTTGGCCACCGCGATGTGTCGCTGGGCGATCCTGTTGCCGACCCCGCGGGATCCGGAGTGCAGGAACAGCCAGACGCGGTCCTCCTCGTCGAGGGAGACCTCGATGAAGTGGTTGCCGGAACCGAGCGTGCCGAGCTGGTTCCGCCAGCCGCCGAGCACCTCCGCGGGGTCGAAGCCGGCTTCGACGGCCAGCGCCTCGAGTTCCGCGATCCGCGGTGCCGCGGTCGCGACGACGGTCTGGTTCGTCGCCCCGGCGGACAGCGGGATCGCCCGCTCGATCGCCTCGCGGAGCGGTCGCAGGTCCTCGGGCAGGTCGGCGCTCGAGAACTGGGTGCGGACGGCGATCATCCCGCAGCCGATGTCGACCCCGACGGCCGCGGGCATGACCGCGCCGAGGGTGGGGATGACGGACCCGACGGTGGCGCCGAGCCCGAGGTGGGCGTCGGGCATCAGCGCGAGGTGCGGGAACACGAAGGGCATCCGGGAGGTCGTGCGCGCCTGCTGTTCGGTCTGCTCCTCGAGCAGCGATGCCCAGGAGAGGAGTCGGTTGGTGATCTTCTGCATGGTGGGTCCCTGTCGGACGACGTCGTGGTGACGGTCCGCCCGTCCGGGCAGAACCGAGCACCGTAGCGCGGTCGCGGCACCGGACGCAAGCCGGCACGGCCCGGCCCCGCCGCGCACGGCCGGGGTACGTGCCGTGCGCGGCACGTCGAGCCGGTGCGGGCACGATGGAGCCATGACCGAACGGACACGGGACACCCCCGACGCCACCGAGAACGAGGAGCGCACCGACGGGTACGTCCCGCTCCGCTCCTACGGCGCGATCGGCGACGGTCGGACCGTGGCGCTCATCGCCCGCGACGGCCGCATCGACTGGCTGCCGATCCCCGGCATGGACTCACCCCCGGTGTTCGCGAGCATCGTCGACGCCGAGCACGGCGGACACATCGCCCTGCGCCCGGCCGACGGCGGCGCCGAGGTCGAGCGGCAGTACCTGCCGGGGACGAACGTCCTGGTCACGACCTGGACCACGCCGTCCGGCCAGGTCACCGTCACGGACGCCATGGTGACCGGTGTCGCCGGACGCCTGCCCTGGGCCGAGATCGGCCGCTGCGTGCAGGGCGTGCGTGGTTCGGTCGAGATGGAGTGGGCGGTCGTGCCCGGCACGCTGCTCAACACCGCCGAGCCGAAGCGCCTGGACACCGCCAACGGCACCGTGATCGGCATCGACGGGGTCACCATCGCCATCGTCGAGCAGGGCTTCGACCCGGTGCACGACGACGGTCCCCGGTTCTCCGGCCGCTTCGACACCACCGAGGGCTCGAAGCACATCCTGACGATCGTCGGCACGCACGACGAACCGATCTTCATGCCCGAACCGGAGCGCACGACGGCGGGCATCGACCGCACCATCGAGAACTGGTCGCAGTGGTCGTCGGAGTTCTCGTACGACGGGCCCTGGGCCGAGGCGGTTCAGCGGAGCGCCCTGGCACTGAAGCTGCTCATCTACTCGCCGACCGGCGCCATCGCGGCGGCCCCGACCACGAGCCTCCCGGAGGACCGGACCGGCGGCAAGAACTGGGACTACCGCTTCGCCTGGGTGCGCGACCTGTCCTACACGGTGCACGCGCTGACCCGCTTCGGCCTGCGCGAGGAGACCCACGCGGCCGTCTCGTGGGTGATGCGGACCATCGCCGACCACGACGAGACGATGCCGATCTTCTACCGGCTCGACGGCTCGAAGACCGACGAGGTCGAGGAGCGCGACGTCCCCGGGTGGCAGGGCATCGGCCCGGTCACGGTCGGCAACCGCGCGGGCAACCAGCTGCAGCTCGGTGTCTGGGGCGACGTCTTCGAGATCATGCGTCAGTACGTCCGTGCCGGCAACGTCCTGGACCGGAAGACCGCGAAGGTGCTGCAGCAGCTCGCTGACGACGCCTGCCACCGCTGGGAGGAAGCGGACTCCGGCATGTGGGAGCTCGAGGACACCCAGCACTACGTGTCGAGCAAGATCGGTTGCTGGCAGGCACTCGACGCCGCGGCGGAACTGCACGACGCCGGCATGATCGACGGCCCGCGGGACAAGTGGATCGAGAACCGCGAGCTGATCGAGCAGTGGGTCAGCGACAACGGCTGGGACGAGGAACGCGGGTACTACGTCATGTACCCGGGGTCCGACGCCCTGGACACCTCGATCCTGCTGCACGCCATGTCGGCCTTCGACCGGGGACCCCGGATGGAGTCGACGATCCGGGCCATCGAGGAGCAGCTGCAGCGCGGCCCGCTCGTCTACCGCTACTCGGGCATCGAGGACGAGGAGTCCCCGTTCGTCGCCTGCTCGTTCTGGCTGGCCGCGGCGATGGCCTGCGTCGGCCGCCACGACGACGCACGCCACCTGATGGACGAGATGGTCGACCAGGCGAACGAGGTCGGCCTGTTCAGCGAGATGATCAGCGAGGGCGGCGAGTTCATGGGCAACATCCCGCAGGGGCTGTCGCACCTGGCGCTCATCCAGGCGGCGCTGACGATCGAAGAGGTCACCGCTGAGGACGGTGCCGACGAGGACTGACCCTCAGGCCAGGGAGATCGCGACCAGACCCGCGACGCCGACCAGGTACATCACGACGACGACGAACGAGTCGACGCCCATCCCGATGATGCGACGCTGCGGCCGGAACACCAGTCCCACCGCGTAGACCAGGGTCAGCAGCGCGGCGAGGGCGGTCAGGTACACGTCGCTGGCGTTCGCCTGCGGCAGCACCGCCTTGCCGGACAGCACGGTGGCGACGAGGAACAGCACCGGCAGGAAGGCGTTGCCGCCGAAGATGTCGGAGACCGCCAGGTTGTCGTCACCCTGCTTGACGGCCTGGAGGCCCGTGGAGATCTCCGGCAGGCTCGTCGCGAGGGCCAGGACGGTCGCCCCGAAGAGCACGCCCGACAGCCCGATCTGACTCGACGCCGCGTCCCCGGCGCGTTCGAGCACGACACCGGCGACGAGGGTCGCGAGGGCGGACACCGCGAAGACGACCACCGCCTTCCGCGTGCTCATCGGCTCGGTGTCCTGCTTGCGGGTCCGGTGCCCGGAGGCGTGCGGGCTGGCGTCCGGGGCATGACCGCTCTCGTGCCACGGCAGGCCCTTGCTCGCGCGCTGCACCAGGAACAGCCCGATCACCCAGATCACCGCGATGAGCACCACGTCCGGCGTCAGTCGGGCGACGACCAGGTCCGGCGGCAGCTGACTGCCGGCGATCACGACGGCGAGCACGGCGACGACGACGACCGCTTCGAGCACCAGGGTCAGCGACGCCGCGCGGTACGTGATCGGCTTGACGCCCTTCCCGCGCTTGCCGAACGCGTCGAGCACGGCGATCACGACGGTCTGCAGGGCGATGCCACCGAGGATGTTGCCCGCGGCGACCTCGATCGACCCGGACAGTCCGGCGCTGACGGTGATGGCGATCTCGGGCAGGTTCGTCGCGACGGCCAGCACGATGAGCCCGCCGAGCGCACTGCCGAGGTGCAGGCGGGAGTCGAGGACGTCGGTCGTCTTGGACAGTTGGATGCCGGCGATCCAGATCACGGCGGCACCCGCGACGAAGACCAGGACGAGCAACCAGAGGGGCAGGGATTCCACGAGGGTGACGATGGACCCCGACGGCTGGGTCCGTCTCCGGTCCGGGGCCGCTGGGTGCCCCTGACGGGTGCCCGGGGCATCATGGACGGACGATGAACGACGTCGACGCCCGGATGGACCGCCTGCGGAAGGCCGCGCGGTACCGGTACCAGCAGCTCGTGGACAGCGAGGTCGAGCGGGGTTCGCTCGACCCGGACGAGGTCCGTGCGGAGCGCGAGGAACGGCAGCTGCTCAAGGCCGCCGACGTCGCCGCGCACGCCCGGGCACGGATCGCCGAAGCCGAGCGCCGCGGGGTGTTCGAGGGCAATCCGTACCACGGCAAGCCGCTGCCGGGGATCGACGGGCAGCACGACCCGGACTGGTGGATCAAGTCGAAGATCGAGCGTGAGGACATCCGCGGGATCGCGCCGCCGGCCCTCGCCCTGCGCACCGAGGACGCCGAGCTCGACGACCACCTGGACGCACTCTCAGTGGAGTCCGACGTCCGCGACGTCCTGGTGGACTTCAACGCCCGCGTGAAGGAGGCCCGCCGCCAGCTGCTCGGCGGACCGCCGGTGGTCACGCCGATGCGGGACGTCGAGGTCGAGGTCGCCCGCTGGCGGGACCGCCGGGAGGCCCGTGCCGCGGCCGCCGCGTCGGCTGCGGCCGCGCAGGCGGCCGGGACCCGACCGCACCGGTGGTGGCGCCGCCGCGGGTGAGGTGACCCGCGCCTCCCGACCGGGAGGCGGCTGGTCCGGACACGCGAGAACGCCGCTCCGGTTGTGCCGGGGCGGCGTTCTCGTGGTGCGTCAGGTCAGGTGTTACTTGATCTGGGCGGTGATGGTGGCGGTGCCGACGAGCAGGCCGCCCTTGACGGCGTCGGTCTTGAAGGTGCTGTTGAGCAGCTTCGCGGCGTCGTCGGAGATGTGGACGGTGGTGCCGGTGAGGATCGCGTTGTCGCCCTCGAGCTGGAGCGGCTTCAGCGTGCCGCCGTGGAGGGAGAACAGGTAGGCGTTGGCGACGGCGACCTTGCCGTTGACGAGGACGTCACCGGAGAGCTTCGAGGAGCCCGGGTTCACGACGAAGTTCTCGAGCGTGACGGTGGTGTCGCCGGCCTTGAGGGTCA
>NZ_JARUXD010000005.1:0-84960 GCF_030433875.1 Curtobacterium sp. PsM8
GCGGGGGGGCGCGTCTTTGTTAAAACCACCCCGCCCGGGGGGGGGGCCCCCCGGGGCCTCCCGTCCGTCCGTTGCCGGGGTCAGCCGGCGGTGCGGAACCGGTCCGGTCGCGTCTGGAACCAGCGGATCAGCTCACGGAGCGCCGGTGAGGCGTTCGAGGGCACCGCGTCCGGGGCGGGGGTCTCGGCGGAGATCGACTCGACGTCGTCGAACGTGGAGCGGTAGCCGGGGACGTCCTGCAGGTCGGTCTCGGAGGTCGGCGCGAACGCCATCGTCCACTGCGGGAATTGCCGCTCCTCGATGACGTCCTCGAGCAGCATCGTCACCTTGGTGTGCCGCGGGTCGGTCTTGATCGTGGCCATCTTGGCGCGCACGGCTGCGTCCGGGCCCTCGAGCAGCTGCAGGAAGTACCCGTTCCGGAACAGCAGCATGCCGGTCACGTCGTTCTGCTCGTTGGCGGTGCGGCTCTGCGAGAGCAGGCCGGCGAGGGCGGCGTCGTCGAACGAGTCCGTCGCGACGCTGGAGTAGATCAGCGACAGCATCAGAGGGCACCGCTTCCGGTCGGGGAGGCCCGACACACCCGCGGAGGACGGGTGAGGAACCGGATGCCAGCGAACTCCGGCGCGGCTGGGAGCCGGGCGTCGCTGTCCGCTGAGCGGCGGTGGGTCAGCTCTGTTCGGGCTCCGCCGGCTCGCCGCCGGAGTCCACGTCGCTGTCCTGCTGCGGGTCCTCGGTGGCGTTGCCCGAGGCGGACCCGTCGGGGAGCTCCTCCGTGCGTCGTGCGTCTTCTTCGCTCACGCCGTCCGGGCCGGTTCCACTCAGTGCATCACTCATGACGGGGACGCTACGCCGACCCGGTGGACGCCCGGTCAGTCCTCGCGTCGGCCGGTGCGCAGGCCGTCGAACTGGTCGTCGCGCCACTCCCCCGCGACCGGCGGACCACCGGCGGCCTCCTGCTCGCGGGCGCGGAGCTCGACCCGGCGGATCTTGCCCGACACCGTCTTCGGCAACGCGCCGAACTCCAGCCGGCGGACGCGCTGCCAGGCCGGCATCGCGGTACGGGCGTGGGCCAGGATGCTCCGCGCGGTCTCGGCCGTCGGTTCCCACCCGGCCGCGAGCGTGACGTACGCCTTGACGACGTTGAGTCGGGACTCGTGCGGAGCGGGGACGACCGCGGACTCGGCGACCGCGGGGTGCTGGAGCAGGGCGCTCTCCACCTCGAACGGCGACACCTTGTAGTCGGAGGACTTGAAGACGTCATCGGTCCGGCCGACGAAGGTCAGCGAGCCGTCCTCGTGCCGGGTCGCGACGTCACCGGTGTGGAAGTACCCACCCCGCAGGGCGTCGTCGGTCCGCTCCGGGGCGCCGAGGTACCCGGCCATCAGGTTGACGGGGCGGGTGGTCAGGTCGAGGCAGACCTCGCCCTCGGTGACGCCGGCTTCGCCCGTGACCGGGTCGAGGAGCTCGATCGCGATGCCGGGCAGCCCGTGGCCCATCGCCCCCGGACGGACGGTGTCACCCGGGGCGTTGCCGACGATCGCGGTGGTCTCGGTCTGGCCGTAGCCGTCACGGATGGTCCGACCCCAGGCCTCCTCGACCAGGCGGATCACCTCGGGGTTCAGGGGCTCGCCGGCGGAGACGACCTCGCGGAGCGCACGGGGCCGGGCGCCGAGGTCGGCCTGGATGAGCAGGCGCCACACGGTCGGCGGGGCACAGAACGAGGTGACCTCGGCCCGCTCCAGCTGGTGCAGCAGGGCGGCCGGGTCGAAGCGCTCCTGGTTGTGCACGAAGACGGTGGCCTCGGCGATCCACGGGGCGAAGAAGCAGCTCCAGGCGTGCTTGCCCCAGCCGGGCGAACTGATCGCCAGGTGCACGTCGCCGGGCTGCAGACCGATCCAGTACATCGTCGTGAGGTGCCCGACCGGGTACGAGGTCTGCGTGTGCACGACCATCTTCGGCTTGTCGGTCGTCCCCGACGTGAAGTACACCAGGCAGGGGTCGTCGGACGCGGTGACGACCTCCGGACGCCATTCGTCAGCCGGTGCCGGTTCGCCGAGGTCGTCCGGGTAGGTCGTCCAGCCGTCCGCGCTGCCGCCGACGACGATGCGCGTGAAGTCGCCCGTGACGTCGGCGTACTTCGGGGTCTCGCGGAGCGTGGTCACCACGTGGGCCACCTGACCGCGGTCGACGCGGTCCTGCAGGTCCGCGGCGCCGAGCATGGTCGAGGTCGGCAGGATCACGGCGCCGACCTTCATCACGGCGAGCATCGACTCCCAGAGCTCGAGCTGGTTGTCGAGCATGAGCAGCACGTGGTCGCCCTTGCCGACGCCCAGGTCGTGCAACCGAGCCGCCAGCCGGTCCGACCGGGCGGACATCTCGGCGTAGGTGGTGTGCGACTCGCGGCCGTCCTCCTCGACGATCACGAGTGCCTCGCTGTCGTTGCCCTGCGCGATGACGTCGAACCAGTCGATCGCCCAGTTGAACGTCTCGCCGACGTCGGGCCAGCGGAAGTCACGCCGCGCGGCCGCACTGTCGGAGCGGGCGTGCAGCAGGACGTCTCGGGCGGCGCGGAAGGCGGAGGCGGGTTCGGTGCGCATCCTCTGACCTTGCCCCATCCCGCTCGTGATGCACAGCAGGACACCTCGAATAGCGCATCGGGACGTCGTGAGTCAACCCCTCGCGGACAGACCGTCGCCATCCGTACGGTCTCCGATGGCGTGCTCCGTCTGCACGCCCGGACGGAGAGGAAGCGGATGACCACGATCGACGACACCGCGCCCGACCGTGCGGCGGACGACGACCGCAGCACCGTCCGGCTCGAGGCCGCCGGCGGGTCCCCGGCCGCGGCCGTCGTGGACCTCAGCGGCTTGTACGCCGGGCGACACTGGGCAGCGCGCAGCACCGGCCGGCCCTTCTCGTACCGCTACACCGCCGTCGGCGACGCGGACGTCACGTTGCGGCGGTCGCAGATCTCCGGCTCGATCCGCGGCCTGATCCCGGTGTCCGACGACTACGTCGTGCAGTGGCTGACGGCCGGCAACGGGATCCCCGACGTCGTCCAGGACCGCGTGCCGATGGTCGACGACGTCCCGATGCTCTTCCCGACCGCCCGCGAGTTCGTGTTCGCGTACGAGGACTACGACCAGCGTCTGGTGCACATGTCCCGCCGCCTGGTGCACGAGGTCGCCGACGAGCTCTTCCACACCGGTCCGGTCCCCGATCTCGGCATCGACCACCTGCGCACCCTCGACCCCGCCGCCGTGACGCGGTGGCGGAACAGTCTGTCGCTGCTCTCGCGTGAGTTGCGTGTCGGCGGTGTGGAGAGCCTCCTGTGGCACACGCTCACCCGTGAGACCGCCGCGGCGTTCCTCCGGATGTACCCGCCGACCGTGACCGCCCTGCCGCCGGCCGTGCTCCTGCCGAGGCGGGCGCGCCTCCGGGCCGCCGTCGAGCACGTGCACGCGCACGCGGCCGAACCCCTCACCGTCGCCGACGTCGCCGGGGCCGCGGGGCTCAGCGTCCGCGCCACCCAGGAGGCGTTCCAGCGCCACATCGGGATGACCCCGCTCCGCTACCTGCAGCACGTCCGTCTCGAGCGGGTCCGCCAGGAGCTGCTGCAGGCCGACCCGACCACCGGGTCCGTGCAGGCGATCGCACGGGCGTGGGGGTTCGCGCACCTCGGTCGGTTCTCGGCGGCCTACCGGAACGCGTACGGCGAGTACCCGCGGAACACCCTGCGCCGCTGACGACCCGTCTCAGTCGAAGTCGTCGAGCCCCTCGGCCTGCAGGTCCGGGTCCTCGTGCACCGGCCGGACGGGTCCGGCCAGCACCGCCAGACGCCGCACCTGCTCGATGAAGCCCGCGTCGTCGACCCCCGCGTCGCGCTCGTCGTCGGTCGCCGGCCCGACGGTGATCAGGCTGGCCGGGCCGAGCAGCAGCGTCTCGACGACGGGCCGGCCCTCGTCGTCGAAGGTCGGCACGTCGATGGTGTCGGTCTTCCCGTTCCCGCCGAGCACGGCGGCGTACCGGATGACGGCGTCGGCAGCGCCGTCGGTGGTCCGGATCGCCCGGCCGGCGTAGTGGATGTCCTTCACCGGCCCAGTGAACGCAGCACCGGATGCGGTCGGTCCCAGACTCGAGCCGACCCGTCGTGGAACACGCAGGGGTTCCTCGGTGTTGCACCCGGTACTGTCGCAGCCAGCGTCACGAACCACGGAGGTACCGATGACCACCACCGAGACCGCGATCCTCGCCGGCGGATGTTTCTGGGGAGCACAGCAGCTGCTCCGCCGACGCCCGGGCGTCATCAGCACACGCGTCGGCTACTCCGGCGGTGACGTCCCCAACGCCACCTACCGCAACCACGGCACGCACGCCGAGGCCGTCGAGATCGTCTTCGACCCGTCGGTGATCTCGTACCGCGAGCTGCTGGAGTTCTTCTTCCAGATCCACGACCCGTCCACCAAGGACCGGCAGGGCAACGACGTGGGCGTCAGCTACCGTTCGGCGATCTTCTTCGCCTCGGACGAGCAGCGTGACGTCGCCCTCGACACCATCGCCGACGTCGACGCCTCGGGCATCTGGCCCGGCAAGGTCGTCACCGAGGTCGCTCCGGTCGGCCCGTTCTGGAAGGCCGAGGAAGAGCACCAGGACTACCTCGAGAAGGACCCCTACGGGTACACGTGCCACTTCGTGCGTCCGAACTGGGTGCTCCCGAAGCGCAGCGAGACGGCCGCCACGGCCTGACGCCCAGCGCGAGCACGGACGAGACGGGAGGCCCGGTACCAGCTGGTACCGGGCCTCCCGTCCGTCGTCCTGCCCAGGGTGAAGCTGGCAGAGTGCCCGGCTGGAGGCTGCAGTCCGCACAGAGGCGATTCCCATGTCATACTCAGCGAAGCAGCCCGATCGGCCGTCCGGCCGACCACTGCTCGCAGGGATTCGTCTCCTGCACTTGCCGCTCCCAGCAGGTCGAGCACCACGTCCACCGGTCGATGCGCCGGTCCCGCAACCACGGGACCAGGCTGCCGTCAGCTCCTCGAGCTGTCAGACCCGGACGCGGTCGACGCAGATCGACGTTCGACGTCGTAGAGGGCACACCATGAAGAAGATCATCACCGCCACCGTCATCGGCGCCGCCGGCGTCGCACTCCTCCTGGGCGGCGCGGGCACCTTCGCGCTCTGGAACTCCAGCGCCGAGACCGCCGGGGGCACGATCGTCGCCGGCGCACTCGCCATCAAGCCCACCACCCAGGCCGCATCGTGGACCGTGAACGGCGGCTCCCCGCTGTCGACGCTCGACGGGTACCCGATCGTCCCCGGCGACGTCGTCACCTACTCGCAGGACATGATCGTGTCAGCGAACGGCAAGGGGCTGACCGCGAAGCTCGCCGTCGACCCGGCCTCGGTCGAGGCGACCTCCACGAGCGCACCCGCCGACGTCGCCCTGGCGAAGTACCTGTCGACGAACGCCGTCCTCACGGCGACCGGTGACGGCGTCTCCGGGACGTCGGCGCCGTACACGGTGACCGGGCAGACCGGCCACGAGCAGGACGTCCGCGTCGGCGTCACCATCACCTTCCCGAAGAGCGACACCGCCGGGGTCGAGGACGGCACGCAGAACGGTTCCGTCGACCTCGACGCCATCGCCGTCACCCTGACCCAGGCGTGAAGCGCGGGCGCCGAGGTGCCGCGATGACCAGCTGGCCGGCGGCGACACTGCTCGCCGCCAGCGTGGTCGGCGTCGCGGCCCTGGTCGCGGTCGCCACCGACGGTGGGACCTTCGCACTCCTCAGCGCCCAGGCCTCGACCGACCCGGTGACCATCACCGCCGGGTCGGCCGACCTGTCCCTGAGCGACATCGCGCTGCCGACCACGGCGCTCTGGCCCGGTGACACCGAGTTCGGGGTGCTGACCGCGCGCAACACCGGGGACGTGCCGCTCGACCTGAGCATCGCGACCGCTCGTGGGACCGCGCCGGCGAGCGGGACCGCTGTGGCCGACCTGCGGGTCGCGATCGGGACGTCCGCCTCGGCGGCCGCCTGCCGCTCCGGTGCCATGCACACCACGTGGACCGGCACCCTCGACTCGAACACCGCGACGACGGCCGGCATCTCCGTCCGCCCGGGCGCCGCCGTGGTCCTCTGCGTCGGGCTCACGATGCCGTCGAGTGCTCCCGCATCCCAGCAGGGCCTCGGCACCGACTTCACCGCGACGATCACCGGGACGCAGGCGAGCTCATGACCGCACGCAGACACCGTGCCCCCACCGATCGTCGACGCCTGGTGCTCCTCGGCTCGACCGCCGTCGCGCTCCTCGCCCTCGGGATCGGCACCGCCGGCACCGCCCGGGCGTCGTGGACCGCGCCCGCCCAGACCGTCGGTGCGCACGCGTCGACCGGTTCGGTCGCCGTCACGATCACCGGCGTCCAGGACCTCGCGAGCACCTACACCTCGAGTGCCCTGGCCCACGCCGCGACGGTCACGATCGTCAACTCCGGGACGGTCCCCGCCGACGTCCGGCTCGCCCTGACCGCTTCCGTCGGCGCGTCCCTGTCCACCGCACAGCGCGTCGACGTGTGGCAGCCGACGGCCGGCAACCCCTGCACGGGCGCCCCGTCCAGCACCGCCCGCTCGGGCTCCGGCTCGTCGATCCCCGACGTCACCGCGAGCCTGGCCGCCGGCGCGAGCACGACCTCCTGCGTGCGGACGTCCGTCACCCAGGGGCAGCGCTTCGACCTGTCGGGAGGCGCGACCACCCTCGACGCGCTCGTCACCGCTCGCCAGGGATCCTGGACCGGCACCGCGCACGCCCAGGCGACCCAGGCCGTCGCCGCCACCGTGACACCGGGCATGCCCACGAAGACCAGCGAGACCGACAGCAGCATCGCGCTCACGTGGAACGCCCCCGCGGACACCAGCGGCATCGGCTCCTACGTGGTCACCCGCGACGGCGTCACGATCGCCACGCTGCCCGCGTCGACCCGCTCGTTCACCGACACCGGCCTGCAGGTCTCCACCTACTACGCGTACGCCGTCCGGGCCGTGCCCACCGGCCCCGCCGGACACTCCTCCCCCGTCTCGACGACCGTCCAGCACGCCACCGGCTGGTTCACCACCACCGGCCGCTACGCGCTGCGGAACCCCGCCACCGGGACATGTGTGACGGCGGGCGGCACGACCTCCGGCAGCCCGATCGCCGCCGCCGGGTGCACCACGAGCACCGCGCAGACCTGGCAGTTCAGCGTCGACGGCGACTGGTTGCGCATCGCGTCGCCGTCGGCCCCGCAGCTGTACTGGGACGCACCGAGCGACCGCTCCGCGGTGCTGCGGACGCTCAACGACATCAGCGCGCAGAAGTGGTCCGCCGAGGCCGTCGGTGCCGGCTCCGGCCTGTTCCGACTGCACAACAAGAACGACCTGTGCCTGACGGCGGCAGCGTCGTCGTCCGCGTCCGCGAGCACCGCGATGAGCGTGGCCGACTGCAGCTCGTCCACGCTGCAGCTGTTCACCCTGCGGGCGACCTCGTGACGAAGGCGAGCACGGCCCCAGCCCACACGCGTGTCTCGGCGGTCGCCCGCCTGCTGGGGCAGACCGCCGCCGTCCTGGTGCTGCTCGCCGTGATCGCCGTCGCCGCCCTGGCGATCGTCGTGCCGAGGCTGACCGGTTCCGTCCCGCTCACCGTGCTCACCAGCTCGATGGAGCCCGGCATGCCGCCCGGCACCCTGGCCGTCGTCCGCCCGGTCGACCCCGACGACATCGGCGTCGGCGACATCGTCACCTACCAGATCCGAGTCGACCGGCCGGGCGTCATCTCGCACCGCGTCATCGCGATCGCGGTCGGCGCCGACGGCCGACGCCTCTTCACCTTCAAGGGCGACAACAACACGGACGCCGACCCGGACCGTGTGGTCGCGGCGCAGATCATGGGGCGCGTCTGGTACTCGATCCCCGGACTGGGCTTCGTCAACACCTCGGTCGCAGGGCACGCCAAGGCCTGGCTCGTGCCGACGCTGGGCATCGCCATGATCGCGTACGCCCTGCTGCTCGTGGTCCGTGCGCTGATCGGCGCGCGACGTGCGCACGCGACGGACGGGAGGCACGGCACCAGCCGGCACCGCGCCTCCCGTCCGTCACCGGTCGCGCCTACCGCGCCCGCGTCGCCCCGATCGCCCACACACGTGGCGGCTGCGCGCCGTTGACGGCGTGGTCCCCGACGATCCGCGCCTTGAACACCCACGGGTTGTGACTGCCCGCGGTCCGGGCGTTCCGCCAGTGCCGGTCCAGGTTCTTCGTCGTGCTGACGCCGGAGGCGGCGAGCGCGTCGAACAGGTGCGAGGTCGCCTGGGTCGCCAGTGACGTCAGCGCGACCTGCGCCTGCGCGGTCGCGAGTTCGGCCCGGTCGTTGCGGCGTTCGTCCTCGGCCTCGTCGAGGGCGGCCCCCTCGTACGCGGCCTGCAGCGCCTCAGCTGCCCGGTCCACGATCGCGGCGGCGGCGAAGCCGGCGGACGAGACCTCGCCCACGACCTGCAGGATCTGCGGATCGGCGGCGAAGGTGTCGGCGTTGCCGTGCGAGAAGACGCGGTTGCGGGTGCGGACGGCGAGCGCGACCTCCCGTTCGGCGGCCAGGACCGAGCCGGCCAGGACCGCCAGCAGCACCCCCTGGTAGAACGCGGTCTGGTACTTGAACCGGTCGTCGAACAGGGTCACCGCGTCCGCCGCGACGCGCGCGTCGACGAAGGTGCTCGTGCCGGAGCCGGTGGTCTGCTGGCCGAAGCCGTCCCAGTCGTCACCGTGCGTGACGCCGTCCTGGTGGGCGTCGACGATCGCGATCACCCGCTCGCCGGTGTCGGTGCGCTCGGCGTAGGTGTCGATCCAGTCCGCGAAGACGCTGCCGGTCGAGTAGTACTTCTGCCCGCTGATCCGGAACGTGCCGTCGGGCTGCGGGGTGACCTTCGTGATGACGTCACCGATCTGCACGGCGCCGACCTCGGTCCACGAGTTGCCGGCGATCTCGCCGCGGCCGAAGCGGTCGAGCCAGCGCGTCCGCTCCCCGGACCGGCCGACCAGGCGGTCCTCGACCAGGGCGAAGTGGCCGCGGAGGGCCTGCGGGATGTTGCTGTCGGCGGCGGCGAGCTCGGTCAGCAGCCGGAACAGCTGCGGCAGGGTCGCGCCGGCACCGCCGTGCTCGACCGGCACCCGCAAGGCCCCGAAGCCGGCGTCGGCGAGTTCGCGGATCTCGGCGGCGGGGAGGGTGTGGGTGCGCTCACGTTCGGAGGCGCCGGCGGCGATCCGGTCGAAGAGCGGGCGGAAGCGGGCGGCGAGGGTCTCGTAGTCCGGTGCGGTGTGCGTGGCGGTGTTCGTCGTCATGGTGCGTCCGTTCTCGTGTGGCGGGCGGTCGGTCAGGAGGCTGTGGTCGCGGCGGGCGCGGGAGCGGCGGTGGGCGAGGTGGCTGCGGCGGGCGCGGGAGCGGCCGCGGGCGAGGTGGCCGGGTTCCGGGGGCTGCGGCGGGTCAGGGCGGCTGCGCCGCCGAACACGACCACCTCGCCCAGGGCCGCGATGCCGGCCCCGGCCGGTCCGGTCGGCCAGTGGCCGGTGAGGGCGAGCAGCGCCGGCACGAGTGCGGTCAGCGGACTCGCCAGCACGAGCGCCCAGCCGGTGTACGTGGCGATCGAGGTCCGGCCGAGGGCCAGGAGCACGAAGAACAGCGACCAGAGCACCGCCCACCCGACCCACAGCACCGCGAGCACCGGGTCGTCCGCGACGTGCACCCCGGCGAACGCCACCGCGGCGACGGCGACCAGGCCGCAGAACCAGCCGAGCCCCGCCGATCCCAGGCCGGCGAGCGCGTCCACCCCGACGTAGAGGTACGTCAGGCCGAACAGGAACGTCCCGGTGATCGCGAACAGCGCCGGGAGGGACCCGTCGGCCGAGATCGCGACGGCGGTGCAGAGCAGCAGTTGCAGCCCGCCGATGAGGACGTTGGAGACCCCGCTGTCACGTCCGGGGACGCGTCCGAGCAGGGTGAGGCCGTTGAGGAGCAGCGCGGCCGCGGACAGGATCAAGCAGATGGAGGCCATGCCGAGAAGGTGCCACGCAGCGTCGACGTGATGGGGAAGATGACCGCCCCTTACGGAATGCTGCGCTCCGTGACGGCGGACGGGACGCAGGACCGTGCACGCCGCTGTGCGAAGATCGTCCGGTGGATGCCCCCCGACGACCCGTAGCCGTCGTCATCGCCGCCATGAGCGAAGAGGTCGCGGCGTTCACCGACCTGCTCGGTGGCGAGCCGGTCCTCGACGGACCGACCGGCGGTCACGACGAGCACCATCTGCTCGACGTCGGCGGTTCCGCGGTCGCCGTCCGCCGGAGCGGCATCGGCTTCACGAACGCCACCGCTGCCGTCGCCCACGCCTTCCACGACTTCGGCTCCGGCATCCCCGTCATCAGCGTCGGGACCGCGGGCGGACTCGCCCGGCACATCCAGCTCGGCGACGTCGTCATCGGCGACTGGTACGTCAACCTCAACGCCGACGCCACCGCCTTCGGGTACGCGCTCGGCCAGGTGCCGGGCATGCCCGCCGGGTTCACCGGTGACGTCGACCTGGTCCGCCGTGCGCAGGCGGTCCCGACCCCCGACGTGGTCCGGCTCGAGCCGATCGGCTCGAGCGAGGTCTTCGTGACCGAGGGACGCGCCCGCGACTTCCGTCAGGCCTTCCCGACCGTCGCGGCGGTCGACATGGAGTCGGCAGCGATCGCCCAGTTCGCGCACGTGCACGCGATGCCGTTCGTGTCGGTCCGGGGCATCAGCGACCTGTGCGCGCCGGACGGGGACGAGTTCCGGCAGCACCTCGACGACGCGGCCGCACGTGCTGCCCGGGTCGTGCACGGGCTCGTCGTGGGGTTGGCGACGGGGGCTGGTTCGCTGCCCGCTGCGTGAGCGGCTACTGCCGCTGCATCCGGGCACGGGTGCGGCGTCAGGACGGGTGGGCGGACCCGTTCACGTCCGTGCTGGTGTCTCGGCAAGCGGAACGCGGTTCGGCGAGCAGCACGTGACCGACCGCTCGTGCCTCAGGCGCCGTGGCCCCGGTGGTGCCCACGTCCCGTCGCGTCGGCGTTGACCAGGTGCAGTTCGTTGCCGTGGCGCTGCAGCACGGGCTTGTACCCGGCGGGCAGGCCGTCGACACGGACCGTGCGGAAGCTCGTCCCCGTGGCGATCCGGTCGGCCCTGATCAGGACGACGTCGTTCGCCAGCGCCGTGCCCTTGGTGACGTGCACCTGCAGCGTCCCGCCGAGCGACGCGGTGCCGGCGACGCGCAGGGCTGGCTGACGACCCTCGACGCTCAACGACAACGTGGCGTGCGAGCGCTGCGTCAGGTCGCCGCCGATGCGGACCGTCCTCGTGCTCGCGTCGGCGAGCGTCCCGGACGCGGTCGTCACCGATCCCTTGCCGAGGGCGGCAGCGGAGTCCGCGGTCAGCGTTCCCCCGCGGACGGTGGTGCCACCGGTGTAGCGGTTCGTGCCGGCGAGTGCGAGGGCGCCGGTGCCCCGCTTGGTCAACGACCCGGTTCCGCCGATGTCGTTGCGCCAGGTGTCTGCAGCGTCCAGGCCCTGCTCGGCGGCGTCCATCGAGACCGTCACCGGGCCGTCGAAGGCTCCGTAGCCCGAGGCTGCCGAGAAGAGGTCGAGTCGCCCCCACCCTTCCGCGTCGTCCAGGAGCGGGTAGCCCGACGGCAGTGCGGTCGTCCGGAGCACCTCCCGGATCTGGTCGTCGCTGAGGTACGGCAGGCGGGTACGGAGGAGCGCTTCGGCGCCCTTCGGCACGGCGGCGGGGATCGCCTTCCCGCCGGACCGGGTAAACCCGTACGTCAACCGCTTGCGGTACTCCGCCTTGTCCGCCGCGTAGTCGGCGTCCTCAGCGACCGCGGTCGGGGTGCCGGCGGCGGCGAGCACCTTCTCCGCCTCCTGGTGGGCCTGCTGCTCGAGCTGCGTGTTGGCCGGGTCGTTCAGTACCGCTGCCGCCAGCGCGGTCGCGAGGACCCGCCCTCCCATGACGTCGAGGGGCGAGTGCATCCCCGCGACGATCCGGCTGTTGCCGATCTCCGACCCCTCGGTGAGGAGCTCGGTGTACTTCTCCGGGTACGCGTACGCGAAGGCCAGGGACGACAGGTAGCCGGCGTTGGTGTGCCCGCTGGGGAACCCGCCGTCGGTCGCGGGGGTCGGCGACTCTTCCGGGACGAGCTGCGGGAGGACCTGCACATCGCCGCTCTGCCGGTACGGCCGCGCGTACTGGTAGTACTTCTTCGCGTTGCTCGCCGACGAATAGTCGCCGCGCAGCGTGTTCACCAGCTGCACGACGTCGCCGAGGTCCGAATCGGTGTCCGCCCACGCGCCGTTCGCGTTGCCCTGGTCGACGTACTGCTTCGTCGTGGCGTCCGCAGGGATCTCGTCGGGGATCGTGGTACCTGCGTTCGTCGCGGTCTTCACCGCGTCGGACAGGTCACCGAACCCCGCGATGGCCGAGTAGCTCTGGTTCCGTCGGTCGATCAGGTACGCCTCGTGCCCCTGCGCCTCCGTGCGGGTGCGCGTGGTCTTCGCTGCCTGTGCGATGTTCGAGTCCAGGATCCGCTGGGCTGCGGCGTCGACGGCGACCCCGTTGTCCCACGAGGATCCAGGGCGCCACAGCTTCCCGAACTGCGACAGCACCCCGATCGCGGCGTTCCCCTCCGGCGTGGTGGCAGCCGGGGTGTTCGTCTTGTAGGTGTCGACGAAGTACCCGTAGGCGCCGGGGTGCGGCGCGGTCCGCGATGGTGCCGCCGACGCTCCCGCGGGAGCGATCAAGGACACGGCGCAGGCCACGGCCAGGACGCCCAGCACCGTACGGGCTCGACGTCTCGGGACAGCGATCAGGAACGGGCGCATAGGTACCTCTCCGCTCGGAGCGTGGTCACCCGGACCGGTGACACAGAGAGGAAGGGTTGCCGAGGCTCGTGAACCCGAGGTGGCACGGACGTGAACCGCTGCCGTACGCCCTACTGCGGGTCTCTCAGCCGAGAGCGACGGGAAGCAGAAGAGGCCTAGTCATCAGAGCTCTCCCGCGGCTCCCGGGAACTCCAACACAGCTCGTCTCAGGAGTTCCCATATGAGAGGCACCGGCACGGAAACCCCATCCGGCATCGCGAACATGCACACGCCGCTTTCAGCGTCCTCGAACACCTCTGCAACGACCTCGTCATCGCTGCCGTGCAGTTCCACTGCCATACCGTCTCGCTCTCCGACGAAGCTCGCGAGGAAGAATGAGTAGTCAGTCATCTTCTTCATTCCTTTGGCTCAGAGAAGCCCGGGTTGATCGGGGCGTCGTGTTCATCGACAAGCTCCGGTTGGGCGAGTCACGCGAAGCGCGCTCGCGCGGCCTCCGCAACGAGGTCATCCTCGCCGAAGAGGAAGTGCTCGCGCCGCAGATTGCACCACCGGTGCGTCGCGCGGAGGTTGTCGAGTTCGTCGCCCCCACCGTCGGTCACGCGAACGATGTGGTCGACCGCCGGCGCGCGATCGTCGAACGGCGGCGCTTGGCGGTCGAGCGGGATCTCGCAGATCTGGCACACCCAGCCGTCCCGCTCAAGAACAGGTCTCGCGGTGTGTACGTCATCGCCGGTCGCTTTCTGAGCCGCGCCCGAACAGCCGCCGAAGCCAGCCGGAGCGCGTCGCGGTCGCGGTACCTGCCTGGGATGAGGTCTCCCCCGATCCCGGAACGGACCGAGGCGCGGGCGCCGGCGCCGGCAAGCCCGGCGAGCTGCAGACGATTTTCAACGCGGAGCTGCGCCTGTTCCCCATCTTCGAGGAAGGTGGGTACGAGGCGTCGTGGTTCTCCGCAGCGCAGGGTGCCAAGGACGCCCAGCGTGCCTACGATGCTGCGAACGGGTTCGGCATCCCCGCCGGCACAATCATCTACTTCGCGGTCGACGTCGATGTCACGGACGACCAGACCAACGCGACTGTCATCCCGTACTTCCGGGGCATCGCGCAGCGGATGGCCCAGCTTGGTGGGAAGTACGCGGTTGGCATCTACGGTGCCCGCCACGTGTGCTCCCTGATTAGTGCTGCCGGCCTGGGCCGCGCTAGCTTCATCGCCGGTCTCTCAACAGGCTTCGCTGGGAACCTCGGCTTCGCGCTGCCGTCGAACTGGGCGTTCAACCAGATCCAGACACTCACCGTCGGCTCTGGGAGCGGGGCCGTCGAGGTCGACAAGAACGTCGCCTCGGGGCGGGACGTCGGTGTCAGCTCGGCTCCACAGCCAAGCGGGCCGTTGGCACCCTTTTTTGCGTGGCTCGATGCCATTCAAGCCCTCGCAGAAGAGTGGGTGGCGTCCGGCCAGGGCAGCCTGGATTTGCCCACAGGTCAGCTGGTGCTGCAGTACATGCGATTCCCGAGCTACGGAGCCGGAGACTCCGTCGGCGGCAACGACGGTGGCGTGGTGAAAGCGCTTGAATGGGATTTGGTTGCTGGAGTCAGCGATGTGCAGTGGATCGAATTCGCCTCGAACCAGGGCGTGGGAAGAATCGACTCCTTCATTGAGCCAAGTCATTTTGGTGCGAAGCTGGATCCGCAGCACCTCGCCGCATCGACCGACTCAGCGCGCAAGTTTGGCATTGAAGAGCACCTGACGCCGAATATCGGCGACGGCGGAGGGTGGGCTGGCGACCTCTACTCCATCGTCGGCCAGTGGCAGAAGGAGACCGGCTCTGTGGGGGACCCCTACGACTGGGCAGTGTCCCAAATTGGAACGCCCGACTCTCGGAACTTCAAGACCGATGACTTTTTTGAGGACATCGATGCCCTTGTTCTCGGAGCACGAATTCGATCTGCACCGGCGTCGCGCACGAGTGACTTGTTCCGCGACTATTACTCGAGCGACGCATCACATCGATTCGCGGCTGCTTACCAGCTGCGCTTCGGGGGTACCCCGACGGTACTGCAGCAGGTGGCTGAATCCGCGATGCTCGACACGTCCAACGCAGTTCTGGTTGGGTTCCGCGAACTGCTTATTGCAAAGTTCCTGGGCAGCTATTCGAAGCTTACGCAGGCGCAGGCTCAGCGTTTTGCGAAAGCCTTCGCTGATGTTTTCTCATCGTTTCTCTCGAAGGAGTAAAACCCAGCCCTAAGATCGATGACGGGACGGCATCAAGCGAGGAGACTCGGGTGATGCCGTTCCGTCATCACGTGAGCGCACGCTGGCAGTCTGTCTTGCCGGGCGTGCTCGTGGCAGCCCTTCTTGCTGTCCTCATCCTCCTCTTCGCTCTCGGCGTCCGCCGATTGGGCGAGACCGTCGCTGACGGTGCACACGCCATCGCGAGCCCGAGTAGTCAACAGTTCGGGCAGTGCGGATACCACCTGCCATGGCCGTGCAAGGACGTTCCCTCGGCAACGATCGCGCAGCACTTCGGGCGGAGCATCCCGCCCGGCGTTGACCTCCTTGCGGCCGAGGCGAACCCGTCCACTCAAATCGGCGCTCACGCGGCTGTGCAAGCGGTGCTCGACTTCCCGCCGGGATCGTCTCCGTCCGACTGGCTTTCACTCGCGGGGGCGGACGCAGCCCGTCCAGCGTCGGACTCCGAGGCATCCGAGTTGACGAACCGGGGAGCAACGCGCATCGTCGGCGGCACGGCCGGCAATCGGTCTGTCTTCGCGGGAACGAGAGGCGGTCACGTGCTGGTTTGGGTCTACGAACGCTTATGAGATTCGGGTGCTGGCGACCACTCCTCAACGGCGAACGGCCCTCCCGCAGTCCTGCGGAAGGGCCGTTGTCGGTCCTCGCATCACATCAACTCGACGTTCCCTGCCGGCATGACGGGAACGTTCGCCAGTGGCTCGCCCTTGCTATCCGCGAGATGGCCAGCTGAGTTGCAGGCATGGGACGCAAGAAAACCCCCGCTTAAACGGGGGTTTTCTGTGGCGGTACCGGTGGGATTTGAACCCACGGTGGAGTTGCCCCCACACATGTTTTCGAGACATGATCCTTCGGCCGCTCGGACACGGTACCGGGAGAGAGTTTACACGATCCGGGAGGCCCCCGGCGACACCCAGCACACCTCCCCCTCCACAGGTGGGCACGTCCGGCGCTCCGTCCACAGAACGCCACGCTGGTGACCTCGATCCGAGGGTCCGCGCGTACCGTCTCCGGCATGAGAACGCGCACCCTCGTCGCCCTGCTGTCCTCCCTCGCCGGCGCCGCCGTCGTCAGCGGAGCAGCGGGCTTCGGCGCGCGGGCAGGGATACGGGGCCAGCGGGCCGCGTCGCAGCGTGTGGTCGACATGCTCCCGGTGCACGCCGACTGGTGGCGCGAGCGGCTGCACCACGAGGGGCAGTTGACCTACGTGGCGATCGGCGACTCGGCCGCGCAGGGCGTCGGTGCGACGGCTCCGGGGCGTGGGTACGTGGGGCTGCTCGCTCGTCGGATTCGGCACCGCTCGCGGATGACCGTGCGGGTCGTGAACCTCAGCGTCTCCGGATCGACGACCTGGGGTGCGAAGAAGGACCAGCTGCCGAAGCTGCAGCACTTCACGCCGGACATCTGCACGGTGTCGATCGGGGCGAACGACATCGCCGACTTCCACCCGGACAAGTTCGAGCGGAACATCCGGGCGATCTACGGCGCGGTGCCCTCCCACGCGGTGGTCGCCGAGCTGCCGTGCATGTTCGTGCCGGACCGCGAGCGCAAGGTCGCCGTCGCGAACGAGATCGTGCACCGGGTCGCCGCCGAACTCGGGCTGACCGTGGCTCCGCTGCACGAGATCACGAAGCGCGTCGGGATCCGGCGGACCTTCTTCAACACGTACGGCGACCTCTTCCACCCGAACGACCGCGGGTACGAGATCTGGGCGAGCGCGTTCGAGCCGGCGGTCGACAACCGCGTGGACACCGTCGCCGCGATCCGGCGCTACCTCTCTGCGCGGGAAGCCGAGGACCTCGGACGCCAGGCCGGTGACGTCGCCCACGCCCGGGCAGAGCAGGACACCGAGGGTGCCGAGACGATCGACACCGCGAACCGCCCGAGCTCGCTCGACCGCCTGCGCCAGCGCGTCACCGGGTCGCTCCCGCTGCCCGGTCGGACCGACGACGGCGAGCCGACCGATGTCGGCGGAGCGGCCTAACCTCGACCCATGGCCCGCCCCCAGTCGTCCTACCGCTGCTCCGAGTGCGGTTGGACCAGCATCAAGTGGGTCGGCCGCTGCGGTGAGTGCCAGTCCTGGGGAACGGTGGAGGACGCCTCCGCTGCGACGGCGAGCACCCGTGGCACCGCATCGATCGCCGTCACCGGCAACCGCATCGCCCGTCCGATCACCGAAGCCCGCAGCGGCTCTTTCCAGCGCTGGCAGACCGGAATCGGTGAGTTCGACCGTGTCCTCGGCGGCGGCATCGTCCCCGGCGCGGCCGTGCTGCTGAGCGGTGAGCCCGGGGTCGGCAAGTCCACCCTGTTGCTCGAGGTGGCCTCGCGGGCAGCCGCGATGGGCAAGCGGGTCCTCTACGTCAGCGCCGAAGAGTCGGTCGACCAGGTCCGGCTCCGCGCCGAGCGCACCGGGGCGATGCACGACGACCTGTACCTGGCGAGCGAGGTCGACCTCGGCGTCATCCTCGGCCAGATCGAGCAGGTGCAGCCGGACCTGCTCATCGCCGACTCGGTGCAGACCATCTCCTCCGCCTCGGTCGACGGCATCGCGGGCGGCACGTCACAGGTGCGCGAGGTCGCCTCGACGCTGATCCGGGTCGCCAAGCAGGCTGCACTGCCGGTCCTCATCGTCGGACACGTCACGAAGGACGGCACCATCGCCGGCCCACGCCTGCTCGAGCACCTGGTCGACGTCGTCTGTCACTTCGAGGGCGACCGGCAGACCGCCCTCCGCTTCGTCCGCGCCCTGAAGAACCGCTTCGGTCCCACCGATGAAGTCGGCTGCTTCGACATGGCCGGCGACGGCATCCACGAGGTCCCCGACCCCAGCGGCCTGTTCATGTCCCGCAACGGCGCCCCGGTGTCGGGCACCTGCATCACCGTTGCGATGGAAGGCCGCCGAGCCCTACCGGTGGAGATCCAGGCTCTCGTCGTCCCGAGCTCGGCACCGCAGCCGCGCCGGGTCGTCAACGGGGTCGACGCGTCGCGGGTGGCGATGCTCCTCGCGGTGCTGGAACGCCGTGCCGGCATCAAGCTGTCCGACGCCGACGTCTACGTGTCGACGGTCGGCGGCATGAAGCTGACCGAACCGGGCGCCGACCTGGCGATCGTGCTCGCCCTCGCCAGTGCCGCACGAGACCGGCCGTACCCGCACACCCTCGCCGCGATCGGGGAGATCAGTCTGGCCGGGGAGATCCGTGCGGCGACCGGGGCGAAGCAGCGGGCCAACGAAGCCGGACGCCTGGGGTTCACGACCGTCCTCGGCGCCGACGCCGAGCACCTGCGCGAAGCGCTGCGGGTCGCGTTCTCGATGACGAGGTCACCACGAGAGCGCGAGCTCGACGCCGCCTTCTGACGGAGGCACCGACACCCCGGAGAACCGGACACAGCCTCCAGGCCGGTCGGTGCCGGTCAGCACCAGACAGCACAGGTCAGCGCCGGTCAGGCGCGCAGCGCCGCCAGCAGGTCCGCCGGCTCCGACTGCATGGTGTGCGGACCGGCGATGTCGAAGAACACACCCTCGAGCGAGTCCAGGTGCGCAGCCAGGAACTCCTCCAGCCGCGCGGCGTCGTAGACCATCACCTGCCGGAGCTTCTCGCCCGGCACCATCGCCGTGTACGCGTCCGCCGACGAGAACAGCAGCAGGATGCGCTTGTCCGAGCCCTCACGGCCGAACACCCGGACCTGCATGTCCTTCTTCCCGGTGACGAGCCGCGGGACGATCACGATGTCGTTGCGCAGCGCGTAGGCCACTGCAGCGACGTCCTGCTTCGCGAGGGCTTCCTCGAGCTGCTCGCTCCGGAAGCGCTGTTCCTTGTCTGCCATCGCCCCTAGTCAAGCAGCACGCGCGTGCGTGCGGCTCCGGTCAGGTGACGAGACGGGAGGCACGGTGCCGGTCAGTGGACCCGGCCGGCCTGGACGGCGTGGGTGCGGATGCGGAGGTCGGCGGCGAACTGGGTGGTCTCCGGACCGAGCTCGTCGTCCGGAGCGGACTGCACCAGGACGCCGATCGCCGGGGCGAGGATGAAGCTCGACGTCGCGGCCATGCCGTAGTCGTCGACCGAGGGGACGTCCACGCGGTCAGCGAGTCCGGACTGTGCCAGTGCCGTTGCGTAGTCGAGCACGGCGTAGGCCGCTTCGTCGCTCGTCATGACCGAGGCGACCCCGTAGATGAGGTACTTCATGGCCCAGCCTTCCGTCGATGTCCGTGACGCTACGCCGCGGTCGCCGTGCCGGAGTCGCATGTCGTCCTGTAGACGCACTCAGCGGGCGCACCTCTGAGCGATGTCCCAGACAACGTCACCAGGGGTGACCGCGTGTGCGATCCGGTCGGTGCCGAGGGCCTCCGCGGGCTGCTCCACCGTCGCCGCTATGCCTCTGGGGCAGCGGTTCTGCCTTCCGCCCGGGCCGGACGGTGGCCGCGCGGGGCCCGTCCGGAGGCTCATCCACACCCGCCGATGAGGGGATTCCGGCGGTCGTCGAGGAGGTCGAGACGGATTCGCTCTCGCGTCAGGACCGATCTTCGCGTAGCATCGCTGGTGGCGTGTGGGTGGACCACCTGCTGGGCGGTCTCGACCACCAGGCAGAACTCCACCTGTTCCCGAGCATGGCGTGGCCAATCCTGCGTTGTGCGAAGGCCCTCGTGTGTGAGCATTGCGAACAACACGGGGTCCCGTACACGAAGACTCCAATCTTCCGCACCTACGGGATCGTCGCCTGGTTTCACAACCGGGTCGATCTCGAAGCGTGCGACCCGTTCACCTGCCCGATGGTGAGTGCACTTCCGATTGCGCTGAACCTCTGATCTCCGTCGCCCCGCTCGATGCCGGGTGCCGCACAAAGCTCGACGGCCATGCCGTCGAAACCCGCGGTGGTGGAATTCTCTCGCCGCGCACGTAAGAAAGTAAGGAACGCCGAAATGGCAACTGGGACTGTCAAGTGGTTCAACAACGAAAAGGGCTTCGGCTTCATTGCGCCGGACGACGGCAGCGCTGACGTCTTCGCCCACTTCTCCGCGATCGGTGGCAACGGCTACAAGTCGCTCGAGGAGAACCAGAAGGTCGAATTCGAGATCACCGAGGGCCGCAAGGGCCCGCAGGCGGAGAACATCACCGTCATCGGCTAACACCGGTCTTCGCGAGCGCCGGGTCTGAGGAGCAATCCTCGGCCCCGGCGCTTCGTCGTTCCCGGGGTCGGACAGCCACCACCGACGGATGCGCACCCGACGGCAGCGCACCCTCAGCTCAGGACGAACTGCACCGACTCCGCCGACGTGATCTCCCCCACCGCGACCTGCAGGTGGTAGCTCGCGCCCCCAGCCGTCACCGAGGCGCGTGCGGCGTCGCACGTCGTCGCGGAGGACCGGGTGCGGTCCCAGGCGATGGCGGGCGTGGTGAGCTGCTGGCCGGCCTTCAGCGTGACGTCCTGGTCGGTGCCGCCGGTCTGGCAGTCCTTCGACGACCAGTACTGCTCCTTGCCGGACGTGATGGTCAGCACCTGTTGGGCGGACCCGAGGTCCATGTGGCAGGAGTTCGACCCGGTGTTCTTGATCGACATCGCGATCTTCGGGTCCTCGCCAGCGGCGTAGACGCGCTTGTCGAGGACCGGCGTCAGTGCGATCTGGTCCGTGGCGCAGGCCGCGCCGTCCTTGCGTGCGGCGGCCGACGGTGTGGGTGAGCTCGACGGCGCGCCCGAGGCAGACCCCGACGCGCCGGAGCTCGCAGACCCCGAGCCCGAACCAGCACCGGCATCGGCAGCTGCCGACGACGCCCCACCACCGGGAGTCGGACCGGCCGCAGGAGCGCCGTTGCCCCGGCCGACGACGATGAGCACGACGACGACCACGACGAGCAGGACCACCCCGAGCACCAGGGCTCGGCGGCGCCAGTAGGTCCCCGGACGCTCGGGGCCGACGGGATGGCGGAACGACGACATGCGCACAGGCTAGACACCCGCGCGGGACCGGCCGAGGTCCCTCGCCGGGCGGCCGGGCAACCCGTCAGAGGATCTTCAGCATGCGGGTGTTGCCGAGGGTGTTCGGCTTGACCCGGGCGAGGTCCAGGAACTCCGCGACCCCTTCGTCCGACGACCGCACCAGTTCGGCGTACACCTCGGGCGGGACGACGGTCTCCCCGATCTCGAGGTACCCGTGCTTGGCGAAGAAGTCGACCTCGAACGTCAGGCAGAAGATGCGGGCGACGCCGAGTTCGCGGGCGTCGTGCTCGAGTGCCTCGAGCATCCGGTGCCCGACGCGCTTGTGGATCCAGTCCTGGTCGAGTGCCAGGGTCCGGACCTCGGCGATGTCGTCCCAGAACACGGCGAGAGCGCCACAGCCGATCGGCGTCCCGTCCGGTCCTTCGGCGATCCGGAACTGCTGGATCGACCCGTACAGAACGACGTTCTCCTTGCCGAGCAGGATCCGCCGGTCGACGTACGGGGCGATGAGCCGCTGGATGTGCGGCACGTCGGACGCCAGCGCCGGACGCACCAGGATCCCGTGGTCGTCGCGTTCCGAGAAGGCGTGCCGTCCGTGCTCAGTCATCCGCCCCAGCCTACGTCGCCGCCGTCACACGGCGTCACGGGGGACATCAGCCAGGACACTGCACAGGCGCACCGGCCTACCGTCCGAGACACACCAGCACGACGAGCAGGAGGAGCAACCATGCCCCAGATCATCGAGACCGTCGACGTCAGCGTCCCCGTCCGCGCCGCCTACGACCAGTGGACCCGCTTCGAGGAGTTCCCCACGTTCCTCGACGAGGTCGAGAAGATCGTCCAGGTCGACGACACCACGACCGACTGGACCGTGAAGGTCGCCGGCCAGGAGCGTTCGTTCCGTGCCCTCATCACCGAGCAGCACCCGGACGAGCGCGTCGCGTGGACCGTCAAGGACGGCGACACCGAGCACGCCGGCGTGGTCACCTTCCACAAGCTCGCTGACGCGGAGACCCGTGTCACCGTGCAGATCGACTGGGAGCCTTCCGGCTTCCTCGAGAAGCTCGGCTCCGCGGTGGGCGTCGGCGGGCACGCCGTCAAGAAGGACCTGCAGAACTACAAGGAGCGCGTCGAGGCGGCCCCCACGGCCGACGGCTGGCGCGGTGACGTCCAGGCCTGATCCGCCGGACCGCACACAGACGGGAGGCCCGGTACCAGCTGGTACCGGGCCTCCCGTCTGTGGTGTGGCTGGCTGACTAGCCCTCGATCTCGCCGGTGGGCGCCTCGGGCGCCTTCTCGAGCGAGGGAGCGCCGGTGAGGACCTCTTCGCGGCCCGGCTGACGCCCGGTCTCGAAGGTGAACGCACCGTCCACGAAGTCGACCTTCACGTGGTCGCCCGCGGTGAGCTCACCCTGCAGGATGTGCTCGGACAGCTGGTCCTCGACCTCGTGCTGCATCGCGCGGCGCAGCGGTCGAGCACCGAGGGACGGGTCGAACCCGACCTTGATGAGCTGCTCCTTGGCCGGCAGCGACAGCTCGACGGTCATGTCGCGGTCGAGCAGACGGTCGGCCAGACGCTTCACGAACAGGTCCACGATCTGCAGCAGCTCGGGCTGCGACAGCTGCGGGAACACGATCGTGTCGTCGACGCGGTTCAGGAACTCGGGCTTGAAGTGCTTCTTCAGCTCCTCGTTCACCTTGCCGCGCATGCGGTCGTAGCCGACGGCCGAGTTGCCCTCGACCTGGAAGCCCACCGGGCCACCCGCGATGCCCTGCGAACCGAGGTTCGTGGTCATGATGATGACGGTGTTCTTGAAGTCGACCACGCGGCCCTGACCATCGGTCAGACGCCCCTCTTCGAGGACCTGCAGCAGCGAGTTGAAGATGTCCGGGTGGGCCTTCTCGATCTCGTCGAACAGGACCACGGAGAACGGCTTGCGGCGCACCTTCTCGGTGAGCTGGCCGCCCTCTTCGAACCCGACGAACCCGGGAGGGGCACCGAACAGACGCGAGACGGTGTGCTTCTCGCCGAACTCCGACATGTCGAGGGAGATCAGTGCGCCCTCGTCGTCGAACAGGAACTCGGCCAGGGCCTTGGCGAGCTCGGTCTTCCCGACGCCCGTGGGGCCGGCGAAGATGAACGAGCCGGAGGGACGGTTCGGGTCCTTCAGGCCGGCACGGGTGCGTCGGATGGTCTTGGAGAGGGCCGAGATGGCCTCTTCCTGACCGATGACGCGCTGGTGCAGCGCCTTCTCCATGAAGACGAGACGCGAGGTCTCCTCTTCGGTGAGCTTGAACACCGGGATGCCCGTGGCCTGGGCCAGGACCTCGGCGATGATGCCCTCGTCGACGGTGCCGGACGCGGCGACGTCACCGGCACGCCACTGCTTCTCGAGTCGGAGACGCTCGCCGAGGAGCTTCTTCTCCTCGTCGCGCAGGCTGGCGGCCTTCTCGAAGTCCTGCTCCTCGATGGCGGCTTCCTTCGACCCGCGAACGGTCGAGATCTTCTCGTCGAACTCGCGGAGCTCGGGCGGCGCCGACAGGATCGACAGACGCAGGCGGGCGCCGGCCTCGTCGATCAGGTCGATGGCCTTGTCGGGCAGGAAGCGGTCCTGCACGTAGCGGTCCGCCAGGTTCGCCGCGGAGACGATCGCCCCGTCGGTGATGGACACCTTGTGGAACGCCTCGTACTTGTCGCGGAGGCCCTTGAGGATGTTGATCGTGTGCGGCAGCGACGGCTCGTTGACCTGCACCGACTGGAAGCGACGCTCGAGGGCTGCGTCCTTCTCGAAGTGCTTGCGGTACTCGTCGAGCGTGGTGGCACCGATGGTCTGGAGCTCACCGCGGGCGAGGAGCGGCTTGAGGATCGAGGCCGCGTCGATCGCGCCCTCGGCAGCGCCGGCACCGACGAGCGTGTGGATCTCGTCGATGAAGACGATGATGTCGCCGCGGGTACGGATCTCCTTCGTGACCTTCTTGAGGCGCTCCTCGAAGTCACCGCGGTAGCGGGACCCGGCGATGAGCGACCCGAGGTCGAGGGAGTAGAGCTGCTTGTCCTTCAGCGTCTCGGGCACGTCGCCCTTGACGATCGCCTGGGCGAGGCCCTCGACGACGGCGGTCTTGCCGACGCCGGGCTCACCGATCAGGACGGGGTTGTTCTTGGAGCGACGGGAGAGGATCTGCATGACCCGCTCCATCTCCTTCTCGCGCCCGATGACCGGGTCGAGCTTGCCGTCGCGCGCTGCCTGGGTGAGGTTCCGACCGAACTGGTCGAGGACCTGCGAACCCTGCTGCGCGTTCTGCTGCTGCTCGCCGCCGACGGCGACCGCTTCCTTGCCCTGGTAGCCGGACAGGAGCTGGATGACCTGCTGGCGGACCCGGTTGAGGTCGGCGCCGAGCTTCACGAGGACCTGGGCTGCGACACCCTCGCCCTCGCGGATGAGGCCGAGCAGGATGTGCTCGGTCCCGATGTAGTTGTGGCCGAGCTGCAGCGCTTCGCGCAGGGACAGCTCGAGGACCTTCTTGGCGCGCGGCGTGAACGGGATGTGCCCGGTCGGCTGCTGCTGGCCCTGCCCGATGATGTCCTGCACCTGCTCGCGGACGGCATCGAGGGAGATACCGAGCGACTCCAGCGCCTTGGCGGCGACGCCCTCGCCCTCGTGGATGAGGCCGAGGAGGATGTGCTCCGTACCGATGTAGTTGTGGTTGAGCATCTTCGCTTCTTCTTGAGCGAGGACGACAACACGACGGGCCCGGTCGGTGAATCTCTCGAACATGTGCTCTCCCTTGGCCCCGAACGAACGGGGGCCGACAGCCGGACTCGTGTGAGTCCGGTCACGTACATCGAGACTAACCAGCGCTCCCCGTCAGGGCTGCCCCTGTTCGCCGTGGGCGTGACCTCGGGTCGTCCGGCGCACTGCGCGGATCGTCACGCCCGTCGCCCGGCTCGGCGGACCGCCCGACGGAGGCGCCGCGGATCGGCTCCGACCGCCTCGAGGACCTCGTGGGCACCACCGAGCAGCGGGTCGTCGACACCGTCCAGGACGGCGAGCAGGACGTGGTGCGGTCGGACCCGCTCGTGGGGTCCGGCGATCTGGGCGGCGTGCGCGAGGATCCGGGCCACGGCGGGCGTGCAACTGATCCGGTCCTCGTGACGGTCGCCCGGCGGCGGCCCGACGATCGCGCGTGCGGCACAGCGCACGGCGTCGACGGACAGCCCGTGGTCGGCCAGCACCGTGCCGAACCGCGGCATGCCGGTACACAGGGCGACGGCGGCGAGGAGCAGGTGCTCGGCGTCGACGAAGCCGTACCCGATGGCGCGGGCTTCGTGCTCGGCCAGCAGGGCGATCTCCCGCCCGCGTCGGACTTCGGGCACGGCGACGGAGAGCACGGCAGTCTGCATCCATGCAGAATACGAGATATGAGTACGAAACGGAAGGGCGGTGAGAGCATCCGCCGACGCCGAGGGGCCACCGGTACGATCCGGTGCATGGAGCAGCCCGTCGTCGGCCTCGTCGTCCACCCGTCGAAGAACGTGCAGGAGTCCGTCGAGGTCCTGGACCGTTGGAACGCGTCCGGTGCCGGCCGTCTGGTCGCCCGGCGGATCGACGCAGCACGCCTGGGCAGCGCGATCGACGCCGTCGACGACGACGAGTTCACCGACACCGTCGACCTGGTCGTGGCACTGGGTGGCGACGGCACGATGCTCGGCGCCATGCGACTCGTGGCCCGCCGCCCGGTGCCGGTGCTCGGGGTCAACTACGGCAACGTCGGCTTCCTGGTCGAGATCGAACCGCCCGAGCTCGAGTCCGCGCTCGAACGGCTCTCCGCCGGCGAGTACCAGCTCGAACCGCACCACGCGCTGGAGGCCCGGCTCTCGTGGGGTGGATCCCGCACGGACTACCTGGCCTTCAACGACATCACGATCGTCCGACGCCCGGGCGCCGGCCAGGTCTCCGCCGACCTCAGCGTCGGCGGGCTCGGGTACGGCTACTACCGCGCGGACGCCATCGTCGCCTCGACCCCGGCGGGCTCCACCGCGTACAACTACGCCGCTGGCGGCCCAGTGCTCTCCCCCGCGCTGTCCGGCTCGGTCGTGACCCCGGTCGCGCCGATGGCCGGGATCGACCGCTCCGTGGTCCTCGCCGCCCGGGAGCGCTACCGCTTCGACATCGCCGAGGGCACCCGCAGCGCCGCCCTCGAGGTCGACGGGCTCGTCGTCGGCGAGGTCGCCACCGGCGCGCAGCTCGAGGTCCGGCTCCGGAAGGACGCCGGCAGCGTGGTCCGCCTGGACGCCGAACGCCACGGCCGGACCGGCCGCCTCAAGCTCGGCCTCCTGGACCTGCCGCTCCGTCCGGACCAGCTCATCGAGCTGATCCCGCACGACCTGCGGCAGAAGCTGCACCGCGAGACCGAGGACTGACGCGATCCGCGCCTCCCGTCCGACGCGTCGCGCGCACCGCCGGACGGGAGGCCCGTGGAACGACGGAAGGCCCGCCCGGTTCACACCGGACGGGCCTTCGCATGTGACCTACTCGGTCAGGTACAGCTGCATGTCCTGCGAGACGGCCTTCGCGAACAGGCGGAGCTTCGCACGCGACTCGACGCGGCTGACGGCCTGACGCGTGGTGTGCACGATCTTCGAGATCTCGTCGAGCGTCATCGGCTTGTCGTCGTCCAGGCCGTAGCGCATGCGGATCACGTTGGCTTCGTCGCTCGGCAGCTCGGCGACGATGGAGCGGATGTCGCGGTGCAGCAGCGTCGTCTCGGTGAGCTCGTTGGGGCTCGCGGCGTCCTCGTCCTCGATGAAGTCACCGAGTTCGCTGTCGTCCGAGTCGCCCACGACCGTGTGGATCGAGACCGGCTCGTGCGAGCGGCCCTTGAGGTCGACGAGTTCCTCGACGCTCATGCTCAGCTCGGCGGCCACTTCCTCCGGCATCGGCGCACGGCCGAGGTCGACGGTGAGGTCACGCTCGGTGCGCGAGATCTTGTTGATCAGCTCGACCGTGTGCACCGGGATGCGGATCGTGCGTGCCTTGTCGGCGAGACCACGCGAGATCGCCTGGCGGATCCACCAGGTGGCGTAGGTCGAGAACTTGTAGCCCTGGGTGAAGTCGAACTTCTCGACCGCACGGACCAGACCGAGGTTGCCCTCCTGGATGACGTCCATGAACGGCAGGCCGCGCTGGGAGTAGCGCTTGGCGATGCTCACGACCAGGCGGAGGTTCGAGGTGATCATGCGCTCCTTGGCACGCTCACCGTCGCGGACGAGCCAGCGGAGTTCGCGCTCGAGCGACTTCTCGAGGCCGGTCTCGGTGTGGAGCTTCTCCTCGGCGAACAGCCCGACCTCGATGCGGCGGGCGATGTCGGCCTCTTCCTCAGCCGTGAGGAGGGCGAGCCGGCCGATGTGACGCAGGTAGTCGCCGACCTGGTCGACGGACGCACCGCGGACACCGGCGAGCTGCTCGTCGGCCTCGACCTCGGCGACGGTGTCGAGCGTGGTGGCCTCGGCGGAGGTGGTCTTGGGCGCTGCCTTCTTGGTGCGGCGCGAGGTGGTGCTGGGTGCGGCCGTTGCGATCGCCATGGTGACTCTCCCTGCCTGTGACGGTGTTGTCCTTCGTGGGCTGAGACCGAGTTTGGCGGGCCGGGGGTGTACCCCACAAACCACCACGATCGATTCTCAGGCTTCTCCGTGCTTCGTCATCGGGGGACATCGGTGCGGGGTACAGCTCGCCCGGGCTGCTCTCACGCTCGATCCGCGCTGTGCTGCCGATCGGCGAGGAATCACAACGGTGTGACTCGTGCTGCGCGCCGAGGGGGACACGTGTACCCCGGGGTGCAACGCGTTCCGGACAACGAAAAAGGGGTACGTCGCACCGGATCCGACGATCCAGCTGACGTACCCCGAAGGAGTACCCGTGCGGGGGTCATGACCCCGCTGTCACCACGACGGCTCGAGCCATCCGTCGCGGTTCTTCGAGACCTCGAGGTCCGGGTCGCGGTCGAACTCGTCGTACTCGCTCTCGATGTCACCGACGAGGCTGCGGGACGCGGTGGGATGCAGGATGGACATGCCGACGATGGTCACACCGTCGGGCGTCGGCGGGGTGAACACGGGCTGTCGGCTCGGTGTCGGCCCCTCCCGGGTCAGCCCCACCCGGGACGGCGTCGGCCGGCAGCCCGGTCCGTCAGGCCGGCGGGTGCAGGACCGCGAACGACGGGGTGCGGTCGCGCTCGATGTGCGAGTAGGCCAGCGCCTCGGCCATCCGCTCGTCGCCCCGGGCGATCGCGGCGGCGAGCTCGACGTGGTCGTGGAAGGCGTCGTGCACGTCGAGCGCACTGGTCAGGTAGAAGAGCCACTGCACGCGGCCGGAGACGGAGCGCATCGAGGCCTGCAGCAGGCTGTTGCCGGTCATCGCGACGATCGCCTCGTGGAACCGGGTGCTCGCCTCTGCGATGCGGTACGGGTCCCCGTCCTCGACGACGCTCTGCGACCAGGCGAGCGCCGCCTCCAATTCGTCTGTCGGGACTCCCCGACCGACCGCACGGGCGGCGTGCCCGGCGGCCCCGACCTCGAGCACCTCACGCAGGTCGAACAGCTCGTGGATGAGCCGGGAGGTCCATGTCGACACCACGGCCCCACGACGCGGTGTGCTGGTGACGAAGCCCTCGACCTCGAGCATCGGCACGGCCTCGCGCAGGGGCACGCGGGACACCGCGAGCTCCTCGGCGATCCGCGTCTCGGCGAGCTTGTGCCCCTGGGGGTACTCGCCGCGGATGATCGCTTCGCGGAGGCGCGCGTGGATCTGCCGCGGCAGCGACAGTGCGGGCTCGGTGGTGGTCATCGGGTCAACCTTCGCAGACTCGGGCGGCGGTCCACCGGGGTTCACGGGGACCAGACGGGGCACCGGGGCTGCTCCCCGGTGCCCCGCGTGTCACTTCTGGAGCCCGAGCTTGCTGAAGTCGAGCTCGTTGGCGCCGATGTTGTGCGCTGCCGCGACGCCGGTCAGCCACTTCTGCGAGACGACCCAGTCCTTGTTGTAGGACAGGTTGTAGTAGCAGCCGGTCGCGGCGTACTGCTGCGCTGCCTTGCCGTAGAGCGACTCGTCGCCGGTCTGCAGCGCCTGGTCCAGGGTCTTGTCGACCGCGGGCACGTCGCACCCGAAGTAGTTGATGCCGCCGGACTTGTCCCAGAACACGTGCCCCCACATGTACGGGGAGCCGCCGTCCGGGCCGTTGTTGCCGTCGAAGAACGCATCCGGTCCGCTCGTCGGGTCGTTGATCCACCCGAAGACCTGCGAGGTCGGGTACGACTTCGCGGTGGCCTTGATCCCGAGACCCTGCAGTGCCGCCGCCTGGATGTTCGCCATCTGCTGCGCGTTGGTGTTGCCGCTGGCGTAGCCGATCGTCATCGTGGTGCCGGCGGGCAGCCCCTTGGCGTAGGCCTTCATCGCCCCGGGCTCGTACGTGGTCTCCTGCTTGTCCGAGCCGTCGGAGAGCATGCCCTTGGCGTACAGGGTGGTCGCCGGCTCGGAGCGGCTGCCGAGGACCTGCTGCACCATCTTCTTCTGGTCGATGCTCTGCAGGAAGGCGATCCGGGCCTCCTTCGTGGCGAAGAACGACTTGGTCGGGTTCACCGTGACCAGCGCGGACTGCAGCGTCGGCAGCATCGTGCTCGAGAACTGCTTGCTGTCCTGGTACTTCGACAGGCTCGACGACGGCAGCGCCGCGACGATGGTCGACACGTCGCCGCGGTCGAACGCGAGCTGCAGCGCGGACACGTCCGAGTAGATCGGCAGCTTGATGGTGGTGAACGGCGACTTGGTGCCCCAGTAGCCGTCGTACCGCTTCATCGTCCACGAGCTTCCGGGGTCCGCGGCGATGATCTCGTAGGGGCCGGTGCCGGCGTCGTGGGTCTGCAGCCAGGTCTGCGCGTCGTCGGAGCCGGCGTGTGCACGGAGCGCGGTCGGCGACTCCATCTTCGGGCCGAACGGTGACGCCAGGTAGTCCAGGAAGGCCGAGTTCGGGCTCTTCAGGGTGACGACCGCGGTCTGCGCATCCGGGGTCGCGACGCTCTTGACGCCCTCGACCATGTAGGCCGCGCCGCCCTTGACGGCGATGCGGCGGTCGAACGCCGTCTGCACGGCCGCCGAGGTGAACGGGGTCCCGTCGTGGAAGGTGACGCCCTTCCGCAGGTGGAACGTGTACTCGGTGTTGTCGTCGCTGACCTGCCACGAGGTCGCGAGCCGCGGCGCGATCTGCACCTTGTCCGTGTCGTTCGCGTACTGCACGAGTCCCTCGTACGCGTTGAGCACGATGGCCAGGCCGTTGTTCGCGTAGTAGATGTCGGGGTCCGGCGGCTGACCGATGTCGCCGAGCAGGCCGACGGTCAGGGTGCCGTCGGTCGGGGCGGCGTTCGGGGCCGCGGCACCGGCACCGGAGCAGGCGGTGAGGACGAGCAACGGCACGGCGGCCGCGGCGACCAGGGCGGCGCGGGTGCGACGCCGGAGGGTGGTGAGCTGCACGGGGGATCTCCTTCAGGGCGGTGGGGCACAGGTGGAGCAGGTGAGGGTGCGGGGTGGTGGGGGGGAGGTCAGGCGAGGCGCGGGTCGGCGGCGGTCTGCAGGAGGTCCGCGACGGTGTTCACGACGACGTAGACCGCGCCGAGCACGAGGGTCACCGCGGCGATCGCCGGGTAGTCCGACGTCGGGATGCTGTTCGCCAGGTAACTGCCCATGCCGGGCCAGCTGAAGACCTGCTCGACGACGACGTCGCCGGCGAACATGAACCCGAGCTGCAGGCCGGACATCGCCAGGGCCGGGCCGACGGCGTTCCGGACGACGTGGCGCGCCAGGATCGTCTCCTCGCCCAGCCCCTTCGACCGGGCGGTGCGGACGTGGTCGGCGACCAGGGTGGTCTCGAAGCCGGAGCGCAGGATCCGCCCGATGGCCAGGGCCGGCGCGATCGCCAGCACGGTGGCCGGCAGGACCAGGTGCGACAGCTCCGACAAGACTCCGCCGTCGCCCTGCCCGGAGGCCGGCAGCCACCCGAGCTGCGCGTAGAACAGGATGATGCCGCCGAGGGCGAGCAGGAACGGCGGCGCGGTCGCCCCGACGAGCAGCACACCGCGGTACACGCCGGAGAACGGCCAGCGCAGGGCACCCGACGCGGCGAACAGCCCGGCGAGCACGAGGGCGATCGCGAACGCCGCGAGCACGAGCTGCACGGTGGCGGGCACCGCCGACGCCAGATCGGTGGCGACCGGGCGGTGCGTCCGGAACGAGGTGCCGAAGTCGCCGTGCAGGGCGCCCCCGACGAACCGCAGGAACTGCACGGGCAGCGGGTCGTCGAGCCCGAGCCGCTGCCGCTCGGCGTCGACGGCGGACCGGGAGGCGTTGGCGCCGAGCGCGGCCCGGGCCGGGTCCCCGGGTGAGACCTGCTGGAGCAGGAACACCACGACGCTGAGGACGAGCAGCACGACGACGAGCGAGCCGATGCGGCGGAGGACGTACGAGACCACGGCGCTACCTCCGGGCGATCAGGGTGCGGACGCCGTCACCGGCGAGGTTGGACACGAGGCTCAGGAGGAGCACGGCGGCACCCGGCACGACCGGGACCCACCAGGCGCTGAGCAGCAGTTGCGTGTTGGCGGCCGTGTCCGCGCCGAGCTCAGCCGCGGGTGCGGGCTGCCCGAGGCCCAGGAACGACAGCCCGGCGAGCAGCAGCACGACGTTGCCGATGTCCAGGCTCGCCGTCACGATCGCGGTCGGGACCGCGCCGGGCAGCACGTGCCGGAGGACGAGCCGGGCACGCCCGACACCGGCGAGCCGGGCGGCCTCGACGTGCGGGCGGGTGACGGTGGCGCGGACCTCGGACCGGATGATCCGGGCGTAGTACGGCCACCAGACGACCGAGATGCCGACGAGGGTGTTCGTCAGACCCGGGCCGAGGGCCGCGACGATCGCGATCGCCACGAGGGTCGACGGCAGCGCGAGGAACAGGTCGGTGACCCGCATGAGCACGCTGTCCAGCCAGCCGCCGGCGACCCCCGCGGTGGCGCCGACGACCCCGCCGACGACGAGCCCGACGGCCACCACGGCGAGCGCCGACAGCCACGACGTCTGCAGGCCGAACAACGTGCGGGAGAGCACGTCCCGCCCGATCGAGTCGGTGCCGAACAGGTGCCCGGGGGTGCCGATCGGCAGCTGGGCCATCGCGACGGGCTGGATGGGGTCGTCGGGTGCGATCAGCCGGGCGACGAGCGCCAGGACGGTGAGCGCGACGAGGAGCCCGACGAGCGCCTTGGCCGTGCGCCGACCGGCGTGCACGCCCGAGGTCGGCCGGAGCGTCCAGCGCGGGGCGACGACGGCGGCGCTCATGCGGGCACCGCGATCTCGGGCACGGACGCGACGAGCGTCCGGGTGTACTGCTCCTGCGGGTCGTGGATCACCGTGTCGGCGGGTCCGGCCTCGATGACCCGGCCGCGTTCGACGACGGCGATGTGGTCGCCCATCAGCCGGGCGACGGCCAGGTCGTGGGTGACGAACAGGACGGTCATGGCGAGCTCCCGACGCATGTCACGGATGGTGTTGAGGGTCACGGCGGCCAGCGAGGCGTCGAGGGCGCTCGTCGGTTCGTCGCAGAGCAGGACCGCGGGCCGGACGATGGTCGCGCGGGCGAGGGCCACCCGCTGCCGCTGGCCGCCGGACAGGTCGGCGGGGCGCAGGCGGGCGACGGTGGCGGGCAGGCCGATCGCGTCGAGCGCCTCGGCGACGCGTCGGTCGGTCTCGGTGCGGCCGAGGCGGGCGGGGACGAGTCGTTCGCGGAGGGTCTCGCCGACCGTCATCCACGGGGTGAGCGAGGACCCGGCGTCCTGGAAGACCATCTGCGCGCCGCCCTCGGCGACGGTGATGCGTCCGGACCGGGCCGGGACGAGTCCGGCGACGGCGCGGAGGACGGTGGACTTGCCCGATCCGCTCTCGCCGACGATCGCGAGGGACCGGCCGGCTGGCACCCGGAAGCTGACGCCGCGGACGGCCTCCACGGTGCGGGCGCGGCGTCCGCGGCCGGTCGTGTAGGTGCAGACGAGGTCCTCGACGACGACCCCGTCCGCGGGCGTGGACGCGGCGGTCGCGCCGGGTGCGACGGTTGCGCCGGTGGTGGATCGGTCTGCCTGCGTGGGCCGGTCCTCCACTGTCGGCCGGGAGGCCCGCCCCGCGTCGTCCGCGCCGGTCACCCCGGGTGCGCTGGCCGCGTCCGGCAGGGCCCCGGTCGCGCGGACCGTGTCGGCGTCCCGCCAGCACGCGGCGGCGTGGTCGGGCGCCGGGACGGAGGCGTCGAGGCCGGGCATCTCGGTGGCGCACCGGGCGACGGCGAGCGGGCACCGGGCGCGGTACGGGCAGCCGACCAGGCGCTCGGCCGGGTCGAGGGTGTCGGCCGGCAGTGCGGGGAGCCGGGCGTCCCGGTCGAGTGCGAGGGACAGCCGCGAGCGGAGCAGACCCGCCGTGTACGAGTGGGCCGGGGTGCCGAGGACCGCGGCAGTGGGTCCGACCTCGGCGAGACGGCCGGCGTACATGACGGCGATCCGGTCGGCGATGCGCGAGGCGACACCGAGGTCGTGGGTGATGAGCAGGACGCTGCAGCCGTGGTCGTCGCGGAGTTCCTGCAGCAGGTCGAGCAGCTGCGCCTGCACGGTGACGTCGAGCGCGGTCGTGGGTTCGTCCGCGACGATCAGGGCCGGGCGACCGGCCATCGCGATCGCGGCCATGACGCGCTGCCGGAGTCCGCCGGAGAGTTCGTGCGGGTAGACGCTGAACCGCAGGTCGGGGTCCGGGACGCCCATGCTGTCGAGGAGCGCGACCGCACCGGCACGGTCGGGGCCGGCCTCGGTGATCTGCCGACCGATCCGCATCGTCGGGTTGAGCGAGGTCATCGGGTCCTGGAACACGGCGCCGAGCGAGGACCGTCGTGCTGCCCGGCGTTCGGCGTCGGTGCCGCGCACCATGTCGGTGCCCTGCACGGTGACCTCGCCGGTGACCTCGGGTCGGGCGGCGTCCGGCAGCAGGCCGAGCAGGCTCATCGCGAGCATGCTCTTGCCGGAGCCGGACTCCCCCACCAGCCCGACGATCTCGCCCGGGGCGACGTCCAGGTCGATGCCGCGGAGCACCTCGGACCGTGCCCCGTCCCGCTCGAGCGAGACGTGCAGGTCGCGGATCGTCGCGGTCGTCATGCGGTCGGCTCCCTGGTCTGGGCGACGGATCCGGCTGCTGTCTCGGCTGCGGCGAGGTGCGCGGCGATCGCCCGGGGCTGGGTGAACCAGACCCGGTCGGCGTGCGCCGTCATGTGCCGGAGCGCCCGGTCGAGGGCCCGCAGCCGGAACGGAGCGCCGGAGATGAAGGAGTGCACGACGACGCTCATCACGAGCGGCTGGTCGGCGGAGCGGTCGAGCAGCTCGTCGAACTCGTCGACCACCATGTCGGCGAACTCGGTGGCCGACGCACCTCGACCGACGACGGTCGTGCTGTCGTTCACCTCGAGCGCGTACGGCAGCACGAGCAGGTCGCCGTTGCGGGTCGGGACGGTGACGGGCCGGTCGTCGAGCCGGAGGTCGAGCAGGTACCGGTACCCGGTGCCGGCCAGGCTGTCGAGCGTGGACGTGGTGTGGCTGAGCCAGGGGCTCGACCACCCGCCCGGGGCGGCGCCCTCCTCGGCGGTGATGCGGGCGGCGACCCCGGCGAGGTACGCGGCCTCGCCGGCTGCGGACATGCCGACCAGGGAGTCCGAGTTCGACGTGCCGTGCCCGATGAACTCGGCGCCGACCTCCCGCGCGGCCCGGATCAGTTCGGGTGCGGTGTCGTAGACGGCGGTGTTGAGGAGCACGGTCGGCGGGATGCCGGCGCGGTCCAGTCGCTCGAGCAGCCGGAACGCCCCGACGCGGTTGCCGTAGTCGCGCCACGAGGTGTTGACGAGGTCGGGGGCGGCGACGTCGGGCACGATGTCCTCGGTCCGGCCGACGCCGAACCGGTACTCCTCGAGCCCGACCGCGACGTAGACGGCCAGGCGCTTGCCGTCCGGCCAGGCCGGTCCGCCGGGAGCGGTGATCGGCCGGTAGGGCCAGAGGTCGTGCCCCGGCGCGGTGGCCCGGAGGGTGTCGTCGGCGCTCATGCGGTCATCCCGTTCGTGGTGGTCCGGTGTGCGGGTGCGATGCCGCGGTCGGGCAGGCCGAGGTCGGTCGTGGCGGCACGGCGGACGACGGCGGCGTAGGCGGGGCGGAGCCGGTCGGCGTCGGCCCAGGTGCGCTCGAGGGCGGGGCGGCGGGCGGCGTGGAGTTCGCGGGCCTCTGCGAGCAGGGCGTCCTCGTCGACCGAGGTGACCCGGCCTCCCTCGGCGACGACCGTCCCGGCGACGACCGTCATCCGGACGCTGGTGCCGGACTCGCAGTACACGAGCTGGCCCCGCAGGTCGTTGAACGGGGTGAAGGCGGGCGCATGCAGGTCGAGGAGCGCGAGGTCGGCCTCCGCCCCGACCGCGATCCGGCCGACCGTGCCGAGCGCGGTCCGGCCGTCACGGCGCATGGCCGCGGCCCCGCCGTCCCACAGTGCCTCGAGCACCTCGGCCGGTCGTGGCCAGCGGTCCGGGTCGTCGCCGGTGACGGTGTGGATGAGACCGGCCTGCTTGACGACGCCCCAGGTGTTCACGGTGTCGTCGCAGATCGCCTCGTCGACGCCGAGTGCCACCCGGATGCCGCGGTCCCGCATCGCGCGGAACGGCATCACGCCGCTGCCGAGCCGCAGGTTCGACACCGGGTTGTGCGCCACGACCGCGTCCGCCGCGGCGATCAGGTCGAGGTCGTCGTCGTCGACCCAGACCGCGTGGATGACGTTCACCCGGTCGCTGAGCAGCCCGAGGTCCGCCGTGTAGCGGACCAGGCTCCGTCCGGCGAACCGCGGCTGGCCGCTCGACGGGTGCGAGAGGGCACGCTGCGTGCGGGTCTCGAGCATGTGGGCGAAGAGCGGCACGTCGTGGGTGCGGCTGAGGTCGTCGAGTGCGCCGAAGTACTCCGGCGAGACCCGCTGCGGAGCGGAGATCGACACGGCCGCGGTGAGTCGACCGTCGGCCGCCCCGTGCCAGGTCCGGAACAGGTGGTCGTAGGCGTCGAGCAGGTCCGCGGCCGATGCGGCGGCGGGGGCGTGCAGCGCGCGGGTCGTCGCCTCGTCGGCGCCGAGGCCGTCGAGCCCGATGTCGTCGAGGAACGGCAGCTTCTCGACGTCGGGCAGCTCCGGCTGGTCGAGCGCGACGGAGGCCCGGATCCCGCTGTCCGCGTACGCCTGCATCACGGCGTCGATGACCTCTGGGTCGGGCGTCGGCATGAGGAACGCGTCGTCCTGCACGCTGGTCGTCCCGGTGCGGAGCATCTCGAGCGCGCCGAGCATCGTCCGGAGGTACGCCTCCCGCGGGGTCGGCGTCAGGGCAGGGTCCGACGGGGACTCGTAGAGCATGAAGGTCTCGAGCGGCCGGCTCGGGAACGCACCCTTGAGGTGGTTCGCCGGCGAGTGGAAGTGCGCGTTGACGAGCCCGGGCAGCACGATGTGGTGCCCGCGGCCGTCCACCACCCGGACGTCGGCGGGCGCCGCGGCCCGCGCGGTCGGCCCCACCACCGCGATGGTCGTGCCGGTGACCAGCAGGTCGGTCGGACCGGTCATGCCGGAGGGTTCCTCGGGCGCCCACAGCAGGACGTCGGTGAACAGGACGCTCATCCCCAGACCTCCCGGGTGGTGGCGGAGCCGACGGGCTCGGCGAAGGTGCCGGCGCGGGACGTCGTGATGCCCTGCGCCAGGAGTCCCTCGACGGCGACGGTCGCCGCGGCCACACCGTCGATCACCGGTACCCCGAGCGAGGTGCGGAGCGCACCGACGAGATCGGTGAGGCCGGCGCACCCGAGCACCACGGCCTCCGCACCGTCCGTCGCCAGGGCGGTGCGGGCCTCCTCGGCGAACGCGGCGTAGGCCGGGCCGGCACCGGACTCGATGTCCGCGACCGCGACGTCGACGGCCCGCACGGTGCAGCGGTGGCCGAGCCCGAGGGCGCGGACGACGCGGTCGGTCATCGCGATCGTCCGCGGCGGCATCGTGATCACGGTGAAGCGGTGGGCGACGAGCGCGGCGGCCTGCAGTGCGGCCTCCGTCATGCCGACGACGGGGCCGGCGGCGCGTTCGCGGGCGGCGTCGATGCCGGTGTCGCCGAAGCAGGCGATGACGTACCCGTCGACGCCGTCCGCCTCGCCGCGCTCGACCTGGGCGAGGACGCCGGCGGCGCCGAAGACCTCGTCGACGGCGGTCTCGACGGACGCGGGGGCGGTGGTCGAGCAGCTGGCGGTGACGGTGGTACCGGGGCGGGCGACGGCGCGGGCCGCGGCCGCGACGGCGTCCGTCATCGGCTGACTCGTGTTCGGGTTGACGATGCGCACCTCGGTCACCGGACCGCTCCCGTCGTCGATGTGGCTGTTGCTGGCGCCGGCGTCGTCGCCGCGCCCGCTCGGGTCGGTTCGGTGTCGGCGAGCAGCCCCGCCACCCCGTGTGCCCCGATCGCGACGCGCGCTGCGGCCGCACCGGCCCGCGCGGCCTCGACCGGGTCGGCGCCACGGACGGTCGCGGCGGCGAAGGCCCCGCAGAACGCGTCCCCGGCGCCGGTGGAGTCGACGGGCTCGACGGCGTCGGTCGGCACCGTGACCACACCGGCGGCGGTCGCGACCAGGCATCCGCGCTCGGCGGTCTTCACGACGACGACGTCGGGGCCGGCCTCGAGGAACCGCCGAGCCGCGGCCTCCAGGTCGGTGGTGCCGGCGAGCCGGACGGCCTCCACCTCGCTCGGCAGGAACACGTCACAGGTGGCGAGCAGCGCGAGCAGCTCGTCCTCGTGGCCGAGCACGTAGTCCTCCTGCAGGTCGAGCAGGACGGTGGCGTCGGTCCGCTCGCGGAGCCACGGCCCCAGCGCCAGCTGCGCGCCGAGCGACATCGCGGAGACCAGGACGCCGTTCGCGGTCAGGGCGTCGGCTCCGACGTCCGCCGGGTACACCGACATGGCGTCGAACGCGGCCTCGCCGTCGAGCAGGTCCCACGTGCGGCTGCCGTCGGGTGCGTAGGTCACGCGGTTCCGGACCGTACGGCCGGCACGCGGGCGGCTCGGTTCGACGCGGATGCCGCGGTCGACGACGGCCTGGAGGAGCGTGGCCGGCAGGTCCGTCCCCACCGGTGCGAGCATGCGGACGTCCGTCAGCTCGCGACGGGCGGCCAGGGCGGCGAAGAGCGCGTCGCCACCGAGTGCGGTCGTCGTCGCCCCACCGACCACGAGGTCGTCGATGGTCAGGTTCCCGATGCAGAGCAGCGAGTCAGCCATGCCGGGCCTCGGCGGTGGTGAACTGCGCCATCGCGAGCAGGTACCCGGTCAGCTGTGCGGGCAGGACGGTGAGCAGCGGGCTGAGTGCCTCGGCGATCGCCGGGACCACGACGACCTCGTCCGCGATCGCGTCGAAGGCGTCGACACCCTCGGTCGTGACGACGTACACCGCACCGCCGAACCGCTTCGCCTCGCTGGCGGTGTGCACGGCCCGGGGCACGGACGGCCCGGCCGGCGCGATGACCCAGATCGGTTCGCCGCGCTTCAGCGAGTTGTAGTGGTGGAACTCCTCGACCTGGATCGCCTCGGCGTGGTCGGGCGTGCACTCCTTGACCTTCGCGGCGCCGATGATCGCGCTGCCCCAGCTCGGGCCGGCGCCGGAGAACAGGAAGGTGCCCGCGCTCTGCTCCCGCTCGGCGATCGCGCGGAGGCGGGGCTCGGTGGTCGCGATGACGTGCTCCATCAGCTCCGGCACCGCCGCCAGCTCACGGCGGAGCCCCTCGGCCGCCGGCACCCCGGCGAGCACACCGACCCGCGTGGCGAGGTCGAGCAGCAGCGCGAGGGCGGTCGTCGAGGACTGGGTCGGCCAGCCCACGCGGGTGGCCCGGAGCCGCAGGGTGCGTGCGGACTCGACGTCCAGGGTCGAGCCCGTCGTGTTCGTGATCGCGACGACGAGGGCACCGGCGTGCTGAGCCATCAGCGCGGCCTCGACGGTGCGGGTGGTCTCCCCCGAGCTCGACAGGGCGATGACGACGCTGCGCTCGGTGACGAGCGGGGCGCCGTAGTAGGCGAGCTCCAGGCTCTGCACCGGCTCGACGGGCACCCGGAGCATCTGCTCGAGCACCTGCCGGGCCGCGATCGCGACGGCGAGCGAGTCCCCGGCGCCGGTCACGAACACGCGGTCGACCTCGGATCGGGCGATGAGGGCGGCGAGTTCGTCCAGGTCCTCGTCGTTCGCGGCGAGGGTCTCGCGGATCCGGTCCGGCTGGGCGATCAGTTCCGGGAGGGTCGCCTCGTCCCGGGCACGACGCTTCGGGTCGAGGGGGTGGTCGGTGGGCAGGGCGACGATCGAAGCGTGCTCGGCGGCGGAGACGCGTTCGACGACCTGCTGCTGCCGGGCGTCGAGCGGGCTGTCGACACCGATGAACGGGCTCGGCGGGGTGGCGGTCATGCGCGGTGTCCTGTCGTGTCGAGGGCCCGGCCGAAGCGGGCGGCGGTCTCCGGGTCGATGCGGGCGTCCGGGGCACTCGAGCGCTTGATGGCGCTGCCGAGCACCACGCCGTCGGACCGGCGGACGGCGTCGTCGATGGTGTCGAGCGTCACCCGGCCACCGACGACGAACGGCACGTCGGCGACGGCTCGCAGTCGTTCGATGTCGTCCAGGGCGTCGGCGACCCCGCTGTCCCGGGTGACGACGAGTACGTCTGCGAGGCCGAAGTCGTGCGCCTCCTTGGCGGCCCACGCAGGGCTGCCGGCCAGGGCGAGACTCGTGGCCTCGTGCACGTCCGCCCAGACCTCGACGTCCGCTCCGAGTCGGCGGCGCATCGTCGCGACGTCGTGGGCGCACCCCTCGATCCAGCCGGTCGGGCCGACCGAGACGCCGGTGAGGACCTTGACCCGCACGAACGTCGCACCGATGGCGTGGGCGATCGCGACCGCGCTCGGGCCGTCGTTGTGGCCGACGACCACGCCGACCGGGACGTCCACGGCCCGGGTGACAGCAGCGCCGACGACCGCGAGGGCGGCGACCGTGGGGGCGTCGACGCGGACCGCCTGGGGCATGTCGCTGGCGTCCTGCACCATCACGTGCGTGAAGCCCGCGGCGACGAGCGCGGCGGCGTCCTCAGCGGCCCGTTCGGCGATCGCGGAGACGGGGACGCCGGCGTAGTTCACGGCGCCGGGCAGGGGCGGGAGGTGGAGGACTCCGACGAGGCGGAACGGGGCGAGAGGCACGAGCGAAACGGTATACAGTTCCGCGTTTCGGTCGCATGAACGCGTGTTTCAGCCAGATGAAGCGCGGCCGTGGACTCTAGTCCAGCAGAGAAAAGCCCTGCTCAGGAGCCGTGTGGCTTGTTCCGGGCTGCGAGCAGTCTCGCCTGGATCAGTCGGGGCAGAACAGCCTGTATACGGTCAGTCCGCAGTCGGAGGTGCGGTCGACGTCACGCCACGCTCACGCTCGAACCGGGCACGCTCTTCGGCCTCGATCTTCGTGTACGCGGCCCGCTCGGTCCGGTCGGCACGGATGATCGCGCGCATGATGAACCAGAAGATGACACCCAGCAGGATCGTCGGGGTCAGGGCGAAGACGACTCCGGAGACGATTCCATGCGGCATGGTCCCATCGTACGTCGCCCCGCTGGGCCCTCCGTGACGAGGGCCCTCCTTCATGAGGGTCCCTACTTGACCAGGGGGAAGAGGATCGTCTCGCGGATGCCCAGGCCGGTGATCGCCATGAGCAGCCGGTCGACACCCATGCCCATGCCACCCGACGGCGGCATCGCGTGCTCGAGGGCCCGCAGGAACTCCTCGTCGACGCGCATCGCCTCGGGGTCGCCACCGGCAGCCAGCGTGGCCTGCTCGACGAAGCGCTCACGCTGCACGACCGGGTCGACGAGCTCCGAGTACGCCGTGGCGAGCTCGAAGCCGCGGACGTAGAGGTCCCACTTCTCGACGACGCCCGGCCGGGTGCGGTGCTGCCGGGTCAGGGGCGAGGTGTCGACCGGGAAGTTCATCACGAACGTCGGGGCGTACAGCTTGTCCCCGTTGAAGTGCTCCCACAGCTCTTCGACGTACTTGCCGTGCGTGGCGTGTGCGACCTCGACACCCTCGGCGTCGGCGAGCGCCTGCAGCGCGGACAGCGGCGTCTCGGGGGTGACCTCGTGACCGGACGCCTCCGACAGGGACTCGTACATGTCGAGTCGTGCCCACTCGCCGCCGAGGTCGTAGTCGCTGCCGTCGGGCAGGGTGACGACCAGGGAGCCGCCGGTGACCGCACGGGCGGCGTTCTGCACGAGCTCCTGGGTCAGGGTGGCCATCTGCTCGTAGTTGCCGTACGCCTGGTACGCCTCGACCATCGCGAACTCGGGCGAGTGCGACGAGTCGGCACCCTCGTTGCGGAAGTTCCGGTTGATCTCGAACACCCGGTCGATGCCCCCGACGACGGCCCGCTTGAGGAACAGCTCGGGTGCGATGCGCAGGAACAGCTCGGTGTCGAACGCGTTCGAGTGCGTGACGAACGGGCGGGCGGAGGCGCCACCGTGCTGGGTCTGCAGCATCGGGGTCTCGACCTCGAGGTACTCGTGCGACGTGAAGGTGTCGCGGAGCGAGGACATCACGGCAGCGCGGGCCCGGACGGTCTTGCGGGCGTCCTCGCGCACGATGAGGTCGAGGTACCGCTGGCGGACCCGGGTCTCCTCGTTGAGCTCGTTGTGCAGGTTCGGCAGCGGCAGGATCGCCTTCGCCGCGATCGCCCAGTCGTCGACCATGATGCTCAGCTCGCCGCGGCGGGAGGAGATCACCCGGCCGTGCACGAACACGTGGTCGCCCAGGTCGACGAACTCCTTCCAGCGGGCCAGGGACTCGTCGCCGACCTCGGCCAGGGACACCATCGCCTGGATGCGTGAGCCGTCGCCGGACTGCAGCGAGGCGAAGCAGAGCTTGCCGGTGTTGCGCGAGAACACGATGCGGCCGGCGACGCCGACGACGTCCTGCGTCTCCTCGCCGGTCTCGAGGTGCTCGTACTGCGCGCGGACCGCGGGGATCGTCGTGGTGATCGGGAGTTCGGCCGGGTAGGCCTCGATCCCGGACTCCAGCAGGCGCGCGCGCTTGTCCAGCCGGACCTGACGCTGCTCGCTGGTCTCCTGCTCGGCCAGTGCGGCGGCGTCGGCGACCGCGGTCTCGGTGGTGGCGGGGGCGGTCTCGTCGGTCATGCGGGTGCGGCTCCGGAGGTCGTGGGGGATCGCGTCGATGCTACCGGTCCGGCCCCGCCCGCCGCCTCCGGCCCACGATCGGTCGCAGAACGTCGGTTCAGCCCGTCCCGAGCGACAGATGGTGACCACTCGACGGACGTGAGCGGGGAGTTGCGACCGGTCGGCCTCGCGGCCGTCGGCGGTGACCGCGGAGCGGGCGCCGCAGCCCGACTCCCCGCGTCAGATCACGGACTGGCCGTCGGCCGCCGTCAGCGCGTTGTCGACGGCGGAGCGGACGAGTGCCCCGAGCACCCGCCCCGGGTGCTCCACGCCGATGCCCGACAGCGTGCCGGCGGACTGGTCGACGATCGCCGTCGAGAAGCTCACCGCCGCCCGGACCGCGTCGGCGTAGGCGGGCCGGTCCCGCTCGGCGACGACGAACGGCTCTGCCCCCATCTCGACCACCAGGGCCTGGGCGATCGGCAGCACCGGCCCGGGCGCGGTCACGGCGCAGTACGCGTCCCGCAGCCGGGACAGGTCGATGCTCGTGCCGGTGAAGGCCATCGCCGGGTGGATCGCGAGCGGGATCGCCCCGGCACGCATCGCCGGCGCCAGGACGTCGACCCCGTGGTCCGGGCTGGTGTGCACGACGAGCTGCCCCGGCTGCCAGATCCCCGCGTCCGACAGCCCCTGCACGAGCGACGGCAGCTGGTCGTCCGGCACGGCCAGGAGCACGAGTTCGCTCCGCTCCACCAGCTCCGGCGTGCCGAGGACCGGCGCACCGGGGAGCATCGCCTCGGCGCGGTCGCGTCCGGCATCGGAGACGGCGGTGATCCCGACGACGGCGTGTTCGGCGTTCGCGAGCGCGGCACCGAGCACGGGGCCGACGCGTCCGGCGCCGATGATCCCGATGCCGAGCCGGCCGGCCCTCATCGCACGGCCTCCGGTGCCGGCACACCGGTCCAGACGGGAGGCCCGTCCTGCGTCAACCACGCCGGTGCGGCGGGCGCGGCACCGGTCCACTGCCCGGGTGCCGACGTGGGCGCCTGCGCGTGGCGACCCGGCGTACCGGCGGTGGGTCGGGCCTCCTGGCCGTCACGCCAGCGGTGCGACGTGTCGGTCGCGGCAGCCTCGACGGCCCGCTCGGTGGTGCCGGACCAGAGGCGCTGCGCGTCCCCGGCGTCGAGCGCCCCGACGCGCGCGGAGACCGGACCGCTGACGGTGTGCACGTGGACCGAGGCCAGGCGGAGCGCGCGCTCCAGCGGACCCTGCGTCACCTTGACGCTCTGCACGCGCGGCAGCGGCACGACCACGAGCGAGCGCCAGACGGCTCCGAGCCGGAGCAGCACGGCGCCCGGCACGAAGCGGTAGCCGTTGCGGGACGCCGACAGCGGGCGCAGCCAGCGGCCCCGACGGGGTGAGTGCACGAAGCCGCCGCGGTCACCGCTCGTGGTGAGGCTGTCGTCGACGACCCCGACCGCTTCGGCGGAGCCCTCGCGCATCCGTTCCATCGACGCCTCCGGGCCGACGACGGCCGATCCGACCAGCTCGGGCAGGATGATCTCGAGGACCTGCCGGACCTCGGCGGCGGTGCCGACCGGCAGCACGATCGACGAGACCTGCTGGTTCGTGGAGGCCCCGTTGCCGGCGTTCGTCGCCCGGTTGATGCGGATGTCCCACCAGCCGAACGGACGCCAGAGCAGCGGCTGCGCGACGCTCACGGCGTGGATGCGGCCGGGCGGCAGGGTCTCGTTCGACGTCGAGAACAGGCCGAAGCCGATCCGGATGCCGTCCCGGGTGTCGGCGATCGTGTACCGCAGCGATTTCGAGAACTTGCGGACGTAGTAGCCGCCGGCGCCGATGACGGCCGGGAACAGCGAGACGAGCAGGAAGTACTGCCCGGTCAGGCTGATGCTGACGATGATCGCGACGACGAGCAGCAGGATCACCACGGTCGTGCCGGAGAGCAGCATCGACCCGATCAGCCGGCCGGGGTGGACGCGGACGACGCGGGTGGCGTGCACCGCGTCCGGGTCGAGCTCGGGTGCCAGGAACTCGTCCACGCGGTCCTGCAGGAGGCCACCGCTCGCACCGGCGTACCGGGGTCGGTCGGTGTCCTTCGCGCCCGAGGCGAGCACCAGGATGCGCTGCCGCAGGTCGTCCGCGGCCTTGGCCCCGAGGTAGGCGAGTTGCACGTTGGCGTCGTTGCCGGCCTGCGCGACCTCGAGCTTGGCGGTGCCGAAGAGCCGCGGGATCAGCGGCCGCGAGATGTTGATGCCCTGGATCCGGTCCAGCCGGGCCTTGCGGTGCGTGCGGAAGACGACGCCCGAGCGGACCTCGACGATCTCGCCCGTGACCCGGAACTCGTGCATCCGCCAGGACAGGTAGAACAAGCCGATCAGCACCAGGAGCAGCACCACGATGCCGAGCAGGACCCAACCGACGACGCCGTGCTCGTACACGTAGCGGACCGGGTCGCCCTCTTCCTGCGGCCCGCCCTCGCCCGGGATGAAGACCTCGACGATCTGGTCACGGAGGTTGTTGAGCACGTAGCCCAGGATCACGACGAGGAAGATGCCGCCCTTGAGCAGCGGCGTCAGCGGGTGCAGCCGGTGCCACTCGCCGTCGGTCAGGGGCGCGGCCGCGGCGGCGTCGCCCTTCCGCGGCGGCGCGGGCATCGAGGCGTCCGGTCGGAACGACACGTGCGGCCTACAGTCCGGCGCGACGGGACTCGGCGAGCTCGACGAGTCGGTCGCGCAACTCGTCGGCCTGGGCGGCGGGGATGCCGGGGATGCGGATGTTCGAGGACGCGGCCGCGGTGACGAACTTCAGTTCGCTCATGCCCAGGACCCGGTCGAGCGGCCCCCGGTTGACGTCCACGAGCTGCAGGCGGCCGTACGGCACCGCGGTGAAGCGCTGCCACATCAGTCCGCGGCGGAGCACCAGGTCGTCGTCGCGCAGGGCGTACCCGATCGACCGGATGCGGCGCGGGGTGAGTGCTGCGGTGACGATCGCGATGACGGCCACCACCGCGGCGATCACGAACCAGACGAGCCCGGCCGAGCCACCCGTCCCACCGCTGGCGACGCCGATGAGCACCAGGCCCGCGGTGACGACGCCGCCGATGACGATCGCCGCGATGAGGTCGGTCCAGACGAGCTTCGCCGAGACCCGCGTCCACGTGATGTCGCGCAGGCCGAGACCTGGTTCGTCGAGTCGGCGGCCACCGCCGGGCCGGCTGTCGGCGGGCCCGTCGTCGATCCGGCCGGGTTCGTCCAGTTGGGTCGGCATCGGGTCTCCTGGTCTGCGCTGCTCGGTCGGCCTGCGCTGCTCGGTCATCGTCGACCGACCAGGCCGGTCACGCCGTGGTGGTGCCCCGTCCGTCGTGGTCGTCGTCGTCCGGCGGCGGCGCGATGCACATCCGCTCGGCGACGAGGGCGCACACGGTGAGCACGATCCCGCCGCCGAACGCCACCGCGTTCGGCAGGGTCGAGCCTAGCGAAGGCAGGACGGACCGGGACAGGAGGTACACGAGCAACCCGAGCGCGAACGCCCCGAACAGCGCCCCGCAGATGCTCGACGCCTTCGCGAGGAACACGACCCGCGTGGCGTACATCGGGTCCACCCGGCGACCGTCGTTCCGACCTCGGGTCTGGCGGCGGATCGGCGAGGCCATGAACAGCAGCGCGATGCCGATGAAGACCAGCGTCAGCCCGAGCGGCACCGACATCAGGAGCGTCGGGGACTGGCGTGCGGTCAGGGCGGTGTCGAGGGCGAACCCGGCGACGGCCGCGACGACCGCGACGCCGATCAGGGTGGAGGCCCGGGTCGGCTTCACGGCGTGGGCTCCGGCTCGGCGGTCTCGAACAGTCGCGGTTCGTCGACCCGCTCGGTGTCGTCGCCCAACGTCTGGAGCAGGGTGGCGACGGACCCGTGGCCCGGCAGCACCGCCTCCGGGTCGGCGTCCGCCCAGGGCGCGAGCACGAAGGCCCGCTCGTGGGCCCGCGGGTGCGGGACGGTCAGCGTGGCGGTGTCGATGCGGCGGTCGTCGACGGCGATCACGTCGAGGTCGAGCGTCCGGTCGCCCCAGCGGACCTCGCGGGTGCGGCCGTGCTCGTCCTCGATGCCGTGCAGGGCGTCGAGCAACTCCTGCGGCTCCAGGTCGGTCTCGACGACCACGACACCGTTCCGGTAGCGCGGCTTCGTCGTGTCGAGGCCGTCCAGGGTCAGGGCGACGGACTCGACCTCACGGCTGGACGCCACCGGTCGGACCCCGGGCAGCGCGGCGACGGCGGCCGCGGCGGCGCGGAGGGTGCTCCCCCGGTCACCGAGGTTCGCACCGAGGGCGATGACGGCGCGCGTCACTCTTCTTCCTCGAGCGGGTCGCTCTCGTCGTCCGTCGTCGGGTCGTCGGTCGGCACCGGGGACTCGCGTCGGATGGTGATCGACACGTCGGTGAACGGCACGGTGATCGGGGCCTGCGGCTTGTGCACCGTGACCTCGGTCGCCAGCGCGGCCCGGTGCGTCAGGACCGCCGCGGCGATCCGTTCGGCCAGGGTCTCGATCAGGTCGACCGGGTCGCGTTCGATCTCGGCGACGACCTGCTCGGCGAGCACGCCGTAGTGCACGGTCTCCGCCAGGTCGTCGGAGTCGGAGGCGGCGGTCGCGTCGACCTCGACGGCCACGTCGACGACGAAGTCCTGTCCGTCGGCGCGTTCGTGGTCGAAGACCCCGTGGTGTCCGCGTGCGCGGACTCCGACGAGGCGGATGGTGTCCCTCATGATCGAGCTGCCCTCCAGGCGTCCCAGACGTCGAGTACGGCGCGGGTCGGCGCCGGGTCGTGCACGCGGACGCCCCAGGCGCCGCGTTCGGCCGCGAGCAGGCTGATCGCCGCCGTGGCCAGGTCTCGTTCGACCGGGGGTGCCCCGGCCGTGCTGCCGACGCCGTCGAGGAACCGCTTCCGAGAGGCGGCGACCAGGACGGGCAGGCCGATCGAGGCGAAGCGTTCGTAGCCCGCCAGGATCTCCCAGTTCTGCTGTCCCCGCTTGGCGAACCCCAGGCCCGGGTCGATGACGACCTGTTCCTGGCGCACGCCGAGGACGATGAGTTCCGCGACCCGGAGTTCGACCTCGCGCCGGACCTCCTCCACCGCGTGGGTGTACTCGGCGTTGCGGTACATCCGGTCGCTGTGGCCGCGCCAGTGCATGACGACGAAGCCGACTCCGGTCTCGGCGACGACCCGCGACATGTCGGGGTCGACGAGCCCACCGGAGACGTCGTTGACGATCACGGCGCCCAGCTCGACGGCACGTTCGGCGGTGCTGGCGTTCATCGTGTCGACGCTCACCGCGATGCCCTCGGACGCCAGCTGCGCCACGACCGGCAGGACCCGCTGCTGCTCGACGTCCACGGGGACCCGCTCGGCACCGGGCCGGGTGGACTCCCCGCCGACGTCGACCAGGTCGGCTCCGGCCGCGACCAGGTGCCGCGCGTGCTCGAGGGCGGCGTCGACGGCCAGGTGCAACCCGCCGTCACTGAACGAGTCGGGCGTGACGTTGAGGATCCCCATCACGCGGGTGCCCTCGGGGGTGGAGCGACCGCGGCGACGGCCGGTCACGATCTCCGGCACCGGTGCGGGTGCTCGGAGGTCGATCGCGACCGTCGCCGGCGCTGCTGCTGCTTCGCGGGCCCGGCTCACCTCGGCGAGCCGACGCGACCGTCTCGTCGGCAGGTCGGTCATGCCGGCCTACGCGGGGGCGATACCGGGGTTGCCGAACGGACGGTGACGACGCGGCTTGGAGGCGTCGATCCCGACGGGCTCCTCGGCCATCGCGGCGGCCTTGCCCGGCACCTCGATCGCCGGCAGGTCGCTCACCGGACGCTTGTCGCTCGAGAGCCACTGCGGGCGCTCGGGCAGCTTGCGGACGTCCTTGAAGATCTCCACGAGCTCCGGGGCGTCGAGCGTCTCCTTCTCGAGGAGCTCGCCGGCCAGGCGGTCGAGGATGTCGCGGTTGGCGTTGAGCACCTGGTAGGCCTCGTCGTGGGCGGCTTCGAGCAGGGCGCGGGTCTCGGCGTCGACGGTCTCGGCGATGTTCTCCGAGTAGTCGCGACCGGTGCCGCCGCTCATGTCACGACCGACGAACGGCTCGCTGGATCCGGAACCGAGCTTGACGGAACCGACGGCCTGGCTCATGCCGTACTCGGTCACCATCTTGCGGGCGGTGCCGGTGGCCTTCTCGATGTCGTTCGACGCACCCGTGGTCGGGTCGTGGAAGACGATCTCCTCGGCGACACGGCCACCCATGGCGTAGGTCAACTGGTCGAGCAGTTCGTTGCGCGTGACGGAGTACTTGTCCTCGAGCGGCAGGACCATCGTGTAGCCGAGGGCCCGACCACGCGGCAGGATCGTGATCTTCGTCACCGGGTCGGTGTGGCGCATCGCGGCGGCCGCCAGGGCGTGTCCACCCTCGTGGTACGCGGTGATCAGACGTTCCTGGTCGGACATGATGCGGGTCCGTCGCTGCGGGCCGGCCATCACGCGGTCGACGGCCTCGTCCAGGGCACGGTTGTCGATGAGCTGCGCGTTCGACCGGGCGGTCAGCAGCGCGGCCTCGTTGAGGACGTTCGCCAGGTCGGCGCCGGTGAAGCCCGGCGTCTTGCGGGCCAGGAGCTCGAGGTCGACGCTCGCGGCGAGCGGCTTGCCCTTCGCGTGCACCTCGAGGATCTGCTTGCGACCCTGCAGGCCGGGCGCGTCGACGCCGATCTGCCGGTCGAAGCGGCCCGGGCGGAGCAGTGCGGGGTCGAGCACGTCGGGACGGTTCGTCGCGGCGATGAGGATGACGTTCGTCTTGCCGTCGAAGCCGTCCATCTCGACGAGGAGCTGGTTCAGCGTCTGCTCGCGCTCGTCGTTGCCACCGCCGATGCCGGCACCACGGTGGCGGCCCACGGCGTCGATCTCGTCGATGAAGACGATGGCGGGCGAGTTCTGCTTCGCCTGGTCGAAGAGGTCGCGGACACGGCTGGCGCCGACACCGACGAACATCTCGACGAAGTCCGAACCGGAGATCGAGTAGAACGGCACGCCGGCCTCACCGGCGACGGCACGGGCGAGCAGGGTCTTGCCGGTTCCGGGAGGGCCGTACAGCAGCACGCCCTTCGGGATCCGGGCGCCGACGGCCTGGAACTTCGCGGGCTCCTTGAGGAACTCCTTGATCTCGTGCAGTTCCTCGATGGCCTCGTCGGCGCCGGCGACGTCAGCGAAGGAGACCTGCGGGTTCTCCTTGTTGTTCATCTTGGCCTTGGACTTGCCGAACTGCATGACCTTCGAGCCGCCACCCTGGGCGCTCGAGAGCAGGAACCAGAACAGGGCGCCGATGAGCAGGAACGGCAGCAGCGTCAGCAGGAGCGACACGAGGACGTTCGACTGCTGGACGTGGTCGTTGTAGCCCTTGGGCAGGTCGGCCTGCGAGACCGCCTCGACGACCTCGGTGCCACGGGGGGTCGAGTAGTAGAACTGCTCGGTGCCGCCGTCGTTGCGGAGGGTCAGGTCGACGCGCTGCTCGGTGGAGTTGACGACGGCCGAGGAGACCTTGCCGTCCGAGAGCTGCTCGAGACCCTTCTGGGTGGAGATCTCCTGGGTGCCGGACTGGGCGATGAACGTCCATCCGACGAAGATCCCCACGACTGCGAGCAGTATCCAGATGTACGGCCCGCGGAGGATGCGCTTGAAGTCCATGTGATCCGGGCCCGACGGCCCGACACCTTTCTGCTGCCTGAAGTGCGTGCCGCTCAGCATACGGCCGCGACTCTGTGGCGAGAATGGGTGTCCTCTGCGGGCGAACTCCACAGATCAGCAGTGACGCCTGGTGGACGACGCCCGTCGCCGCCGGTCAGGGCCGATGCCGGCCCCGGTGGATCAGGAGTAGACGTGCGGCGCGAGGACGCCGATGCCGCGCAGGTTGCGGTAGCGCTCGTCGTAGTCCAGGCCGAACCCGACGACGAACGCGTCCGGGATCTCGAAGCCGGCGTACTTGACGTCGACCTCGACCTTGGCGGCCTCGGGCTTGCGCAGCAGGGCGACGATCTCGACGCTCGCGGCCCCGCGGGACTGCAGGTTCTGCTTGAGCCAGGACAGCGTCAGGCCGGAGTCGATGATGTCCTCGACGATGATGACGTCGCGGTCGTGCAGGTCGGTGTCGAGGTCCTTGAGGATCCGCACCACACCGGACGACTTCGTGCCGGAGCCGTAGGACGACACCGCCATCCAGTCCATCCGCGCCTGCATCTTCAGGTGGCGGGAGAAGTCGGCCATGACCATGACCGCGCCCTTCAGCACGCCGACCAGGAGCGGGTCACGCCCGGCGTAGTCACGGTCCACCGCCGCGGCGAGTTCGGCGATCTTGTCGTCGATCTGCTCGGGGGTGAAGAGCACTTCGGAGAGGTCGGCCTGCACGTCGGAGAGTTCCACCGCTCCAGCCTAACCGCCCGCGTGCGGCTCCCTGGCGGCGAAGGACACCCGTTCACCCGTCCGCGTGGCCCGGACACCGGGCAGGTCGATCGGCCCCTGCCCCCGCCAGTCGGTGACGAGCCGGCAGACCTCGAGCGTCTGCAGCCGGGACAGCGTCACGCCGAACTCGCTCTCGACCGCCAGTCGGACCAGTCGCTGCCGGAGCGCCGGCGGGTTCGCGGCCAGCTGCGGCACGGACAGCGAGATGCCGGCCTCGGAGTGTTCGGCGAGGTCCTCGGCCATCTCCTCGGCGAAGTGGTCGAGCGCCGCGGAGTCCTCGCGGAGCTGGTCGGCAGTCCGGGCCAGTGCCTCGGGGACGCCGGGTCCGAGCTCGCGCTCGAGGACCGGCATCAGCGCGTTCCGCACCCGCACCCGCGTGTACGCCGGGTCGTCGTTCTGCGGGTCGTCCCACGGCACGAGTCCGGAGGCGGCGCACGCCTGCCGCGTGGTCGCGCGCCGGAGCGCGAGCATCGGCCGACCCAGGGACGGCCCCGGCCGGTCCGGTCGCACGAGCGACGCCATCCCCGTCAGGCTGTCCGGCCCGCTCCCCCGGAGCAGTCCGAGCAACACCGTCTCGGCCTGGTCGTCGAGCGTGTGTCCGAGGAGCACGAGGGGTGACCACTCGGCGGCCGCGACCGACGTGACGGAGGCGTAGCGGGCCTCCCGGGCGGCGGCCTCCGGCCCACCGGCGGTGCCGACGTCGACACGGTCCACGACGACGGGTGCCAGTCCCAGCTCGGCGGCCTGCCGGGAGGCCCGTGCCGCGACCGCCTCGGAGCCCGCCTGGAGCGCGTGGTCGACGACGACCGCGCCGGCGCGCAGGCCCTGCTTCGGCGCCTCGAACGCGGTGGCCGCCGCGAGGGCCAGCGAGTCGGCCCCGCCGCTCAGCGCGACGAGGACGAGGTTGCCCGGGCCGACGACCTGTTCGTCGAGCGCACGGGCGAGCATGGTGCGGACCGCCAGACGGACGGCAGCGACGGCGGGGTCCAGCCGGGGACGCTCGGTGTTCACCCGGTAACGTTAGCCGGGCCGTCCCGACGGCCGACAGACCCACCACCTGAGGAAACTAGGAGTGCACATGGCCGCGTACGACGTCGTCGTCGAGATCCCCAAGGGCAGCCGCAACAAGTACGAGGTCGACCACGAGACCGGTCGCGTGTACCTGGACCGCGTGCTCTTCACCTCGTTCGTCTACCCGACGGACTACGGCTTCTTCGAGAAGACCCTGGCCGATGACGGCGACCCCGTCGACGCGCTGCTGCTCCTCGAGTACCCGACCTTCCCCGGCGTGGGCGTCAAGGTCCGCCCGGTCGGCGTCTTCAAGATGAGCGACGAGGCCGGCATCGACGCCAAGGTCCTCGTCGTCCCGGCGAAGGACCCGCGCTGGGCCCACATCCAGGACATCTCGGACGTGGACGACCAGACGAAGGCCGAGATCGCGCACTTCTTCGAGCGCTACAAGGACCTCGAGCCGAACAAGTGGGTCAAGGCCGAGGGCTGGGGCGACGCCGCCGAGGCCGAGGCGATCGTCACGGCCGGCCAGGCCGCGTACGTGCCCGGCGGCCACTGACGCTCGTCTGTTGACGCGCGTCTGCTGACGCGCTCTCGCTGACGCAGAACGGCCCGGTCCCCTCGCGGGGGCCGGGCCGTTCTGCTGCGTCCGGGGCTACATCGAGCCGCTCGGGCGGGCGACGTAGGGCAGGAGCTGGCTCGGCGTCCACACCGCACGCTCGACGACGCCGACGCCCGGACGTGCGGCCTCGACCATCATCCCGTTGCCGGTGTAGATCGAGTCGTGGTACCCACCTGAGGCGGCTCCGTTGCTCGAGTAGAACAGGATGTCGCCGGGCTGACGCTGCGACAGCGGCACCAGACGGCCGATGGAGCCGAAGTAGTTGTACTGCCAGACCACGTTGTGTCCGCCGGTCGTGATGCCCTGGGAGTTGTAGGCCATCATCACCAGGCCGGAGCAGTCCCAGACGTTCGGGCCGGCACCGCCCAGGACGTACGCCTTGCCGAGCTGTCCGCGCGCGTAGGAGATCGCGCCGGCGGCTTTGGACGGGCTGCTGACCACCGGGGCCGGAGCGGGCGCGGGGGCCGGAGCGGGCTTCGGCGTCGAGGGCTTCGGGGCGGGGGCGGCCGGCTGGGGAGCGGGCTGCGGGGCTGCGGGCCTCGGCGCGGACGGCTTCGGCGCTGCCGGGGTGCTGCCCGACGGCGTGGAGTTCGACGGCGTCGACGCGACGGGGTTCGACGCGGGCGGGTCGTCGCTCGTCGAGCCGCCGGAGTCGTCCCCGCCACCGGAACTGCCACCGCTGCCGGAGTCGTCGCTGCCACCCGTCGCGCTGCCGTCGTCGGCCGATGCCGGATGTGCCGCATCGCGCTTCGCCTGCGCCGCGAGCTGGATCTCGGCCTGCTTCGCCTGCTGCGCCGACCAGTACGCCTGCTCGGTGGCGACCGAGGTGCCCTTGAGGAACGCGAGCTGCCTGAGGACCTCGTCCTGCTTCGCCTGCCCGGACGCCAGCGCGGACTCCGCGTTCGCCGCGACGTCGTTGGCGCTGTCGAGCGCGTCCTTCGTCTTGGTGGTCGCGGCGGTCAGGGCCTTCGTCGCCTGGCGCTGCTGGGCGGCGAGGGCGTCGACGGTGCGCTGGTCCGACTGCGCCTTGTCGAGCACGGTCGCGGAGCGCTCCGAGAGGTGCGTCATCGTGCCGACCTGGTAGAGCAGGTCCTTCGCGTCGCGGGAGTCGACGAGCATCGACGTGGACAGGTCACCACCGCCGGAGCGCGAGAGCTCCACGACGAGGGCTGCGACCTGGCCGGCGGACTGCTTCGCCGCCGCCTTGGCACGCTTCGCCTGGCCGGTGAGGGCGTCGAGCGCGTCCTTGGCCTCCTGCTGCTGCGACGCCGCCAGCGAGTACTGCTGGCCGGCTTCCTGCACGGTGGCCCCGGTCCGGTCCACGGCGGACTGGAGGCTCGACATGCGGGCCGTCAGGGCGTCGACGGTCCGCTGCTTGTCGGCCTGGTCGTCCTTCGCCGCCTGCACGTCCTTCCACGACGGGGCGGACGGTGCCGCCTGCGCCGGGACGGCCACCACGAGCGAGAGCCCGAGGCTGAGCATCGAGACGGTGGCGAGACCGCAGACGAGGGAACGTGCAGGCTTCTTCATGCGGGTCAGTGCCTCCTGGCAGTGCTCGTGCTCATACCGAGATCCCCCGCGCTGCCATGAAGGGGACGGGATCGACGGCGGCGCCGTTCACCCGGGTCTCGAAGTGCAGGTGGCAGCCCGTCGACCAGCCGGTGGAACCGACCTGGGCGATCTGCTGTCCGGCGGTGACGTGCTGGCCGGCACCGACCATGATGCCGCCGTTGACGATGTGCCCGTAGGCCGTCGAGATGCCGCCACCGTTGTCGATGATGACCTCGTTGCCGTAGCCGCCGCCGTTGCCCGCGAAGGTCACGGTGCCGGACGCTGCGGCGTAGATCGGCGAGTAGCAGGCCGGGGCGAGGTCCACGCCGGCGTGCAGTGTGTAGACGTGCGTGTACGGGTCGACGCGGAGGCCGTAGGGGCTCGACTGGAAGCCGGCTGCCGGGCGCACCCAACCGGACGCGTTCGCAGCGCCGCCGCCGGAGGCCCCGCCACCACCGGAGGCGGGGACACCCGCGGTCGCTGCCGGCGGGAGCGCACGCGCGGCGGCCGCTGCTGCGGCAGCTGCGGCGGCGGCCCGCTCGCGAGCGAGCCGCGCCTGGCGCGCCTTCTCGACCTGGACACCCTTCTCGTACTGGGCCTCGGTCGTCTTCGTCTTCGACGTCAGGAGGTCGAGCTGGGCCTCCAGACGGTCCTGGTTGTCGGCCTGGGCGGACACGGCGGCCTGGGCCTGATCCGCTGCGCTCTGTGCGGCGCGCATCTTCGTCTGGGCCTGGGCGGCGAGCTTGCCCAGGGCGTCCTCGGCGGTCTTCGACTTGTCGGCGAGGGCCTGGGCGGTCCCGCGGTCCTGGCTCGCCTCGGAGTAGATGCCGTCGGCCTGCTCGGACAGCTTCGACATCGCGCCGAGCTCGTACAGCAGGTCACCGGAGGCCGAGGGCTTGGTGAGGAGGTCCGTGGTGACGTCCTCGGAGCTGGAGCGCCCGAGCTGGGCGGCGAGCTGGCCGGCCTGCGCCTCGGAGGCCCGCGCGGTCTTCTCGGCGTCGTCGGCCTGCGACTGGAGCTTGCGCTGCTCGAGTGCCTTGCGGTCGTAGTCCGTCTGGGCGGTCTGGTACGCGGTACCGGCTGCGGCGGCGGCCTTCTCCTTCGCGGCGGACTGCGACTGCAGCTGCGCGATGAGGCCCTTGATCTCGGTGACCTTGGCGGCCTGGGCGGACTGCGACTGCTTGGCGGCCTGCACGTCGTCCCAGCTCGGGTAGCTGGCGGCTGAGGCGGCACCCGACGGCACGAGGGCGACGAGGGCCCCGGCGGCGAGTACGACAGCGACCCCGGCGGCCAGGAAGCGGCGGCGGGGGCGAGCGGGGAGGAGGGAAGGAGTCGACATGAGTCTCGTTTTCGTCACAGTCCGGCGTGGCGCACGTCACACTGTCAACAGACGTAACAGTAACAACATGGGTCAGCCCAGGAACACCCCGTTCGAGGGTGAGAGGTCAGCAGCGATGCTCCCATCGGTGTCGACCGCCCCTCGGGAGCCCGCTCCGGTCACTCCCTGAGGGTCCGTCGAGGTGGCGCGACACGCCCAAGCGGAGCGTTCGGCGGGCTCGATTTGGCAAGAGGGCCGACCGTCCGTATGCTTGTCCATCGGTAGCGCGATGCACTGCTTGCGGCCCCATCGTTTAGTGGCCTAGGACACCGCCCTTTCACGGCGGCAGCACGGGTTCGAATCCCGTTGGGGTCACTCCTCATCGGGGGACAGCAAGCAGAACAGAACGACACCGAAGCAACACAAGCAATTCCATATGGCCCTGTAGCGCAGTTGGTTAGCGTGCCGCCCTGTCACGGCGGAGGTCGCGGGTTCAAGTCCCGTCAGGGTCGCCACGGCTGGGTAGCTCAGTTGGTAGAGCGTTCGACTGAAAATCGAAAGGTCCGCGGATCGACGCCGCGTCCAGCCACGGTGAAGAGCCCCTTACTTCGGTAGGGGGCTCTTTTGCGTTGCGCCGGCGGGGTCCGCGCGCGGATCCGCGGCGCGGCTCCGCGGCACGGATCGTCCACGCACAACAGGAAGCGGCTCGAACCACGCACTCCCGTGGTTCGAGCCGCTTCCTGTTGTGCGGCAGCCAGCCGGGAGGCTCGTCCCGGCTGGGCAGCGCGGCCTACGCCTCGCGGGTCTTCGGGCTGCTGTCGTTCGTCTTCGCCGGGTCACGCTCGACGACAGCCCCGAGGGCGTCGTCGATGCGGGACATCAGCTCGGCGGGGATCTGCACTCCGGCAGCGCCGGCGTTGTCGTGCACCTGCTCCGGTCGCGAGGCACCGATGATCGCGGACGCCACGTTCTCGTTCTGCAGCACCCAGGCGACGGCGAGCTGCGCCATCGACAGGCTGAGCTCGTCGGCGATCGGCTTGAGCTCCTGCACGGCGGTGAGCACCTCGTCGTTCATGAAGCGGGAGATCATCTTCGCGCCGCCCTTGTCGTCGGTCGCGCGGGACCCCTCGGGCAGCGGCTGACCGGGCTGGTACTTGCCGGTGAGCACACCCTGCGCGATCGGGGACCAGACGATCTGAGAGATGCCGAGTTCCTTCGAGGTGGGGACGACCTCTTCCTCGATGACCCGCCAGAGCGCCGAGTACTGCGGCTGGTTCGAGATGAGCTGGAAGCCGAGGTCCTTCGCCAGTGCCGCACCGGCGCGGAGCTGGTCCGCGGTCCACTCCGACACGCCGACGTACAGGACCTTGCCCGCACGGACCACGTCGGCGAACGCCTGCATGGTCTCTTCGAGCGGGGTCTCGTGGTCGTAGCGGTGCGCCTGGTACAGGTCGACGTAGTCGGTCTGCAGGCGGCCGAGCGAGCCGTCGATGGACTCGAGGATGTGCTTGCGCGACAGCCCGGTGTCGTTGTGGCCCTTGGGACCGGTCGGACCGAAGACCTTCGTCGCGATCTCGAGGGACTGGCGACGCTCGCCCTTCAGCGCTTCGCCGAGGACTGTCTCGGCACCGGTGTTCGCGTACACGTCGGCGGTGTCGAACGTCGAGATGCCGACCTCGAGGGCGGCCTTGACGCAGGCGATCGCCGCGTCGTTCTCGACCTGGGAGGCGTGGGTGAGCCAGTTGCCGTAGGTGATCTCGGAGACCTTGAGGCCCGAGTTGCCAAGGTAGCGGTACTCCATGTGTCTGTCACTCCTGTCGTGGCCGCGTCGATGCGGCACGCCCGTGACGGTAGTCCCCTGACCGCTCGCACTGCCCCAGCCCACCAGCAGCCGAGGGCGTCGGTACTCTGATGTATCAGACTGCACTCGGCAAAGACGAAACCCCGGCGATGTGGCCGTGGCCAGTGATCGTTCCGGGGTCTTCGGGTCCATCTTGCCACGGACGCATCACTCCGCCGCCGACGCGCGGCGAGACCGGGACGCGGTGCATAGGTACTCTGTGTGGACCTGACAGCGCATGTACTATCTGCAATATTGACCGCAGCGACCAATGAAGCTGCGAACGCGATCGTCGCCGAACTCTTCGGCATACTCCGGCGCCGACGCCGCGACATCGCGCATCGCCGCCACGGAAGCCTTGCCGCCGCTACCGCCCGTGACGGTACGCGGCCCCGACGGTGCAGGATCGCAAGAGGCGCGGTGCGCGGACGCACCGCCGGGAGCAAGGGAGCATCCATGACCGGATCCAGCGTGCTGTTCATCGGCGGGAGCGGCATCATCAGCGCCGCCTGCGTGCGCGAGGCGGTGGACCAGGGCTTCGACGTCGCGGTGCTCAACCGGGGCACGACGGAGAAGCGGGCGTTGCCGGATGCGGTGACGCGCCTCCAGGCCGACGTCGCGGACCGGGACGCCCTGGCGGCGGCGATCGGCGACCGCACCTTCGACGTGGTCATCGACTTCGTCGCGTTCACCCCGGACCAGGTGCAGGCCGACATCGACTTCTTCACCGGCAAGACCCGCCAGTACGTTTTCATCAGCTCGGCCTCGGCGTACCAGACCCCGCCGACGCACCTGCCGGTGACGGAGTCGACGCCGCTGAAGAACCCGTACTGGCAGTACTCGCGGGACAAGATCGCGTGTGAGGACCTGCTGGTCGCCGCCTACCGGCAGGACGACTTCCCGATGACGATCATCCGGCCGTCGCACACCTACGACGAGACGCTGCTGCCGTTCGACGGCGGCTGGACGGTCGTCGCGCGGCTCCGTGCGGGCAAGCCCGTCATCGTGCCGGGCGACGGGACCTCGCTGTGGACGATCACGCACGCGCGGGACTTCGCGGTCGCGTTCGTCGGGGTGCTGGACCGGGCCGAGGCGATCGGCGAGGCGTTCCACATCACCGGCCAGGAGTCGCCGACGTGGGACCGCATCCACCAGGAGGTCGCCGCCGCCGCGGGCGCTCCGGAACCCCGGATCGTGCACGTGCCGGCGGACGCGATCATGGCCGCGGACCCGGAGTGGGGCGCCGGCGTGGTCGGCGACAAGGCGAACAGCATGGTGTTCGACAACAGCAAGGTGCGGACGCTCGTGCCGGGTTGGGCGGCGCGCACCTCGTTCCGCGAGGGCGCCCGCGAACTGGTCGCCTGGTACGACGCGCACCCGGAGGCGCAGGTCGTCGACGAGGAGAAGGACGCCCTGATGGACCGGCTCGCCGAGGCGTACGCGCCGGGTCGCGTCTAGCACCGCCTGTCGGACGGGAGGCGCGGGGCGGCCCCGCCACGAGCCTCCCGTCCGCCCCGCCGTGCGGCTGGCCGCCGCGTGGCGCCGTCGGGACGGGCACAACAGGAACCGGCCCGAACCACGGGAGTCCGTGGTTCGGGCCGGTTCCTGTTGTGCGCAGGCGGCTCGCGCCGGCCGACGGCCGGCGCGCCGCCGCGCGGCGCGCCGCCGCGCCTACGCCAGGTCGCGGAGGACCGCGCCGAGGGCCTGCATCGCGGTGGCGATCTCCTCGTCCGTGACGACGAGCGGCGGCGCGAAGCGGATCGTCGACCCGTGCGTGTCCTTCACGAGGACCCCGCGCGCGGCGAGCTCCTTCGCGACCTGCTTGCCGGTGCCGAGCGCGGGGTCGATGTCGATCCCGGCCCAGAGTCCGGCGACCCGGTGGGTGAGGACGCCGTGCCCGACGAGCTCGTCGAGGAACCCGCGGAGGACCGGTTCGCCGTCGAGTGCCCGCTGCTGGAACGTGCCCTCGGCGAGCATCGAGACGACCTCGGACCCGACGGCCGCGGCGAGCGGGTTGCCGCCGAAGGTCGAGCCGTGCTCCCCGGGGCGCAGGACGCCGAGCACGTCCGCACGACCGACGACGGCCGACACGGGGACGATCCCGCCGCCGAGCGCCTTGCCGAGCGTGATGAGGTCCGGCGTCACGCCGACCCGCTGCACCGCCAGGGTGTGGCCGGTGCGACCGAGGCCGGACTGGATCTCGTCGGCGATGAACAGCGCGCCGAACTCGTCGCAGACCTCGCGGACGGCGGGCAGGTAGTCGGCCGGTGGGATGACGACGCCGCCCTCGCCCTGGATGGGCTCGAGCAGGACGGCCACGACGGTGTCGTCCATCGCCTCCCGCAGTGCCGCTGCGTCGCCGTACGGCACGGTGCGGAACCCGGGCGTGTACGGCCCGAAGTCGTTGCGCGCGTCGGGGTCGTCTGAGAACGAGATGATCGTCGTCGTGCGGCCGTGGAAGTTCCCGCTCGCGACGATGACCGTCGCCTGTCCGGCGGGGACGCCCTTGACGCGGTAGCCCCAGGCGCGGGCGACCTTGATCGCCGACTCGACCGCCTCGGCGCCGGTGTTCATCGGCAGCATCATCTCGGTGCCGGTGAGCTCGGTCAGACCGGTGGCGAACGGGCCGAGGCGGTCGTTGACGAACGCCCGGCTCGTCAAGGTCACGCGGTCGAGCTGGTCGCGGGCCGCGGTCAGGAGGCGCGGGTTGCCGTGTCCGAAGTTGACCGCCGAGTAGGCGGCGAGTCCGTCCAGGTAGGTGCGGCCGTCGACGTCGGTGACGGTCGCCCCGTGGCCCGAGGCGATGACCACCGGGAGCGGGCTGTAGTTGTGGGCGAGGGCACGGTCCTCCACGGCGAGCGCCGCAGCCGTGGCCACCCCGAGCGTGGCGGTCATCAGGAGCGCGCCACGGAGGTGCCGGTGCCGATCGGGTGCAGGTCGAGCGTGCAGCACTTCACGCCGCCGCCGCCCAGGAGCAGCTCGGACAGGTCGACGCCGATCGGGTTGTAGCCCTTCTCGCGCAGCTGCTCGGCGAACGTGGTGGCACGTGCGGCGATCACGACGTTGTACCCGTCGGAGTACGAGTTCAGGCCGAGGATGGCGGCGTCCTCCTCGGTCGCGATGATCGCGTCCGGGAAGCGCTCGCGGAGGATGGCCAGGGACGGCTCGTCGAAGGCGCTCTCGAGGTAGGCGATGTTGGAGCGACCGGACGCGTCGGGCACCGGGTCGAGGGCCGCGATGGCGGTGTCCAGGTGGTAGAAGTTCGGGTTGATCAGCTTCAGCGTGACGACCTCGCGGCCGTACACGCGGGCGAGCTCCTCGTGCGAGGTGCTGTCGGAGCGGAACCCGGTGCCGGCGTAGATCGTGTCGCCGATGAGCAGGAAGTCGCCCTCGCCCTCGTTCGTCTCCTCGGGCTCGGCGACGGTCAGGCCGGCCTGGCGGAACCAGTCCATGTACGCGGGGCCCTCGGGCTGGCGCTCCGGGTACTGGAACTTGGCGCCGTACGCGACTCCGTCGAGGACGAAGCCGCCGTTGGCCGCGTAGACCATGTCCGGCAGGCCCTCGATGGGCTCGATCTGGTGGATCGCGAAGCCGAGCTGCTCGTAGACGTCGACCAGGCTCTGCCACTGCGCGACGGCCTTCGCGGTGTCGGTCGGCTCCTCCGGGTGCATCCAGGGGTTGATCCGGTAGCTGACCGTGTAGTGGGTCGGCTTGCACATCAGGACGGTGCGGTGTGTGGCCGTGCGCTGCAGGGCGGTGGTGGGCTGGGGTGCGGTGTTCGACACGAGGTCCTCCAGGACCGGGGCCCGAGCCTGCCAGGAACCACCACGGTGAGAGCTCCGACGAGATGCAGGCTCACTCGCCGGAGGCGGACCAGGTCGACGCCTGAGCGAGAGTCAACCACAGGATGGGAACGGAGCACAGCACCGCACCCCCGCACTGGGCGCACGTTTCATGCGTCGAGCCGGGTCTGCTCGCAACGACCACGCGTAAGATCGGCACAATGGATTCGCTCGACCACCGCATCCTCGACCAGCTGCGGGAGAACGCCCGCGCCGGCTACGGCGACATCGGCTCGGTCGTCGGGCTCTCCGCCTCCGCCGTGAAGCGCCGCGTCGACCGACTCGTGGCCGACGGCGTGATCCAGGGCTTCACGATCAAGGTCGACCCGGCCGTCGACGACCGCGGCACCGAGGCCTGGGTCGAGCTGTACTGCCGCGGCACGGTCTCCCCCGACGAACTGCGCACCCTGCTCGACGCCGTGCCCGAGGTGGTCGACGCCGGCACGGTCACCGGCAGCGCCGACGCGGTCGTGCACATGCGGTCACGGGACCTGCCCGCGCTCGAGGAGGCACTGGACCGCGTCCGCCTCGCCCCGCAGGTCGACCACACCCGCTCCGCGATCGTGCTGTCGAAGCTCGTCAGCCGCGGCTCCGACTGACCTCCTCTCCCGCGGAACGCAACGTGGGCGTCATCGCACAGCGGTGTCCCCGTGCGCGCAGCCGCCCGGGTTGCGTGTCGCGGGCGGGTAGGTTCGCGTGCATGGCACGTGGGACGACGGCCGGGAGGCGCGGCGGGCCTCCCGGGTCGGTGGCCGCCCGGCGGCTGGTCACCGCTGCGACCGCGTCGTACGTCGTCAACTGCCTGTGGGGTACCGCGGTCGCGGTGCGCCTGATCCGCACCCGCAAGCTGCGCGTCGTGCACCACGGCCTGTTCGTGACGACCGCCGTCCTCACCGGAGCAGCGGCGACCACCCCGCTCTGGACGCGGTCCCGCGACGCCCTGTTCCTGCTGCCGGCACTGGTCCCGCTGGCCCTTGCTCCACGGACGAACCCCCGCACCGGAGCACACTGGAAGACCGCGGTCGCCGCAGCGCCGTCCTACCTGGGGGCGGTCCTGGCCCGGCGCTGACCGCTCGACGCCGAGGCGGAAGGACACCCGTGGAACTCATCGAGGCCATCCGGCGCCGACGCACCACGAACGGGGCGTTCCTGCCGGACCCGGTGTCCGAGGAGCACCAGCGTCTGCTGGTCGAGCTGGCCGGTCGGGCGCCCTCGCAGCTGAACAGCCAGCCGTGGCGCTTCGTCCTGGTCGAGGAGCGGGAGACGATCGACCGCGTCGCGGACATCAGCGGACGGGCGATGACGCAGACCATGGCGGCGGGCAGCTTCTTCGAGCGGTACCGGCCGTACTTCCGGTTCTCGCAGGCCGAGATGGACGAGCGCCGGGACGGCATGCTGTTCGACAAGCTGCCGAAGCCGCTGCGGCCGTTCACGAACCAGGTGTTCACGAAGCGGGGGCAGTTCCTCATGAACGCCCTGCGGGTGCCGCAGACCCTGGGCGAGGAGAACCGGAAGCTCGTCGCCGGGTCACCCCTGCTGCTCGGCGTGATGCTCGACCGCGACGAGTACCGGAAGGAGGCCCGCAACGCCTTCTACTCGGTGTTCAGCATGGGTGCCGCGATGGAGAACATCTGGCTGACCACGACGGAGCTCGGCCTCGGCATCCAGTTCGTGTCCTTCCCGATGGAGATCGAGGAGTCGTGGCACGAGGTCGAACGGCTGCTCGAGGTCCCGCCGGAGCTGGAGCTGATGGCCGTGTACCGGATCGGGTACCTGCCGCCGGAACGACGACGACCCGCGATCGACTGGGTGTCGAACGAGCGGAAACGACCCTCGCAGTACGTGTTCCGCGGCACGTGCGCGACGCCGCAGCAGGGCTGGGACGACCAGCCCGCGGTCGGGTCGGCGGGGTCGACGGGGTCGGGCACAGCGGGGTAGGACCCAGCTGGGTAGGACCCAGCGGGGCAGGGCACAGCGGGAGCAGGGCACGATGGACCGGACCACGACGACGGACGGGACCACCTGATGACCGCGACGCTGCCCGACGGGGGTGCTCCGAGCCTCCAGGCTGTGACGCCCACCGCGCCCGCCCTGCCGGGGCGACCCTGGATCGAACAGGCCTGGCGCGACGTCGTCTTCGTGCACTGGCGGGTGGACGTGTCCGCGGTGGCGCCGCTGTTGCCCACCGGCACCCGGCCCGACACGATGGCGCCCGACGGCACCGACGACGGCGTGACCACGTGGGTGGGCCTCATCGCGTTCAGCTTCGAGGACACCCGGTTCCCGCCGTTCGGCCCGCTCGGCCGGACCGGCAGCGTCGGCGACTTCCTCGAGGTCAACGTCCGCGTCTACACCCGCGACGACGCCGGCCGTCGCGGGGTGGTGTTCCTGTCGCTCGACGCCGGGAAGTTCCTGCCCGCCGCCGCTGCCCGTGTCGTGACCGGCACGCCGTACCACTGGGCGCGGGTCGCCCGGCGGCAGCACGGCGACCGGATGGCGTACGCCGTGCACCGGCACGGCTCCCGCCTGCGGTCCCTGCTCGAGGTCGAGGTCGGCGAGCCGATCACGGAACCGACACCGCTCGAGTCGTTCCTCACCGCACGGTGGGGCATGCACGTGGGGCGGGTCGGTCGGACCTCGTGGTGGCCGAACGAGCACGACTCGTGGGTGGTGCACCGGGCGTCCCTGACCCGGCTGCGGGACGACCTGATCGGTGCGGCGGGGCTGCCCCTGGCGTTGACGGAGCTCGAGCCGGACTCGGTGCTGTACTCCCCCGGTGTCGTGACGCGCTTCGCGGGCCCGCGCGCCTGACGGCAACGGCCTGCAGGCCCGAGGCCTCCCGTCTCGGACCGAGGCGGGGCCGAGGCTCGGCTCTGGGGACACTCTGCGGCCGCGGGACGCCGCGAACTGTCCGCCCAGCCGAGGCTCGGCCCCGGCCCCGTCCGCCCGGCACGGCCGCCGCCGGCCGCCCGGCGGGGGACAGCGGCTGACCGCCGGGGCACCCGCACCGCGTAGAAGGGGTGCATGACTCGTGTGGCTGTGGTGACCGGTGGTTCGGCTGGACTGGGACGGGCGACGGTCCGTGAACTGGCGTCCCGCGGCTGGGACGTGGCCGTCCTGGCACGTGGTGCGGACGGCGTGCACGCGGCCGTCGCCGAGGTCGAGGCCGCCGGTCGTCGTGGCCTGGCCCTCGTCGCGGACGTGTCCGACCGCCAGGCCGTCGAGGACGCCGCCGACCGCGTCGAGGCCGAGCTCGGCCCGATCGACCTGTGGGTGAACGGCGTCATGGTCGGGGTGTTCGGCAAGTTCCTCGACACCGCGCCGGAGGACTTCGAGCGCGCGACGCAGGTCGACTACCTCGGGGTCGTGAACGGCACGCGTGCAGCACTGTCGCGCATGGTGTCGCGGGACTCCGGGCACGTGATCCAGGTCGGTTCGGCGTTGGGCTCGCGGGGCATCCCGCTGCAGGGCGCCTACTGCGGGTCGAAGCACGCGATCGTCGGGTTCACCGAGTCGGTCGTCTCGGAGCTCATCGAGCAGGGCAGCAAGGTCCGGATCAGTCGGGTCGACATGCCCGCGCTCAACACGATCCAGTTCGGCTGGGTCAAGTCGACGCTCCCCCACCACGCGCAGCCCGTCGCGCCGATCTACCAGCCCGAGGTCGGCGCCCGCGCGATCGCGGCCACCGCGGAGCACCCCCGCCGTCGGACCTGGGTCGGTGAGTCGACGGTGTACACGATCCTCGGCAACCGGATCAGCGGCCGGTTCGCGGACTGGTACGCCGCGAAGACCCTGGTCGGCGGGCAGCAGATCCCGGAGAAGGACGGCGAGGAGATCGGCGTCAACCTGTACGAGCCGGTCCCCGGGGACCACGGCGCGCACGGTGCGTTCGACGAGCAGGCCCACGAGTGGTCGCCGCAGACCTGGTGGGTGGAGCACCGTCGACTGGGCAACGGGATCATCGGCGCGGCGCTCGGCGTCGCCGGGCTCGCGGTCGCCACGGCTGCCGGCCGCCGCCGATGAGCCGCGGGAGCCGCAGCGGCCGGCAGCAGCGGGCGCTGGCCGTCGAACTGCTGCGCGCCGGCATCGGGGTCGCCCACCTGCTCGGATCCCGACGCGCGCTCGGCCGTCCGGCCGTGCTGGCACGGGTCCTCGGCGTCCGACAGCTCACCCAGGCGGGCCTCGTGCTCCGCGCGAGCACGGCGGACGCCAACACGGTGAGCGCCCTGGTCGACGCCACCCACGGCGTGACGATGGTGCCGCTGGCCCTGGTCGACCGGCAGTCCCGTCGGTTCGCGGTCCGCCAGCTCTTGATCGCGATGCTCCTCACCGTGCTCGAGGTCGCCCTCGTCGGCCGGGGCGGGAAGCGCTGACCAGCAGGAACACTGACCAGCAGGAACGACGAACGCCCCCGCTGACCGGATGGTCGGCGGGGGCGTTCGTCGTGCTGCTGCTACTCGACCTCGGAGGCCGGGTCCTCGGCCTCGACACCGGTCTCGTCGAGACGGTCACGGAGGTGGTCGGCCATCACGCCGGCACCCTCGTCGCCGTGGTCGTGCTGGACCTGCTGCACGAGACCGTGCAGCTTCTCCTCGTTGGTCGCGTCGGTCGCACCGTCCATGACCGGCTCGGACTGGACCCCGTTGTCACGCTCTGCTGCACTCATGTCCGGAACGCTACGCCGCGCACCGGGTCGCCTCACGGGTGCACCCCAGGTCGTGCGGAGAACGGACGGGAGGCCCGCATCACGTCGGCCGCACACCGGACGCGGGCAGAGCCTCCTGTCCGGCACGCCGGCCCGGCGTCAGAGGCGCAGGCGCGCGAACTCGGGGTCGAGGTCCCCGTGCCGGTGCGCCGTGACGACGACGGTCTGCTCTCGGAGGTAGTGCGCCATCTCGACGACACCGGCCTCGACGACGGGGGCGTCGTGGATGGCGGTGTCGATGCCGGCGCCGAGCGCCTCCTCGAGTGCGAGCGGGTCACCGCCGAGCAGGCGGATCCGCGAGCCCGGGCCGCCGAAGGCGCTGTGCGGCCGGGGCTCGAAGCCCTGCGACAGCACCAGGTCGATGGCGTCCTGCGGTTCCGCAGTGCCGCCCGACCACTGCTCGTGCAGGAGCGCACCGGACGCCGCACGGTCGAGGAACTCGGCGTCGGTCTCCACCAGGTGGTCGACGACGTCGAGGGGGGAGCGGCCGCTGGCGAGCAGCTGCGTCAGGGGGCCGGGCAGCGCCCGGGCGGTGCTGAGCAGCACGTGGGCACGTGCTGCGGTCGCCGCGACGAGGGTGCGGACGAGGTCCCCGGTGCTGACGTCGGCGGACTGTCGGACCACGACGGACTGCGGTCGGTACCGGAGCACGTTGCGCTCGACGCCGAGCTCTGCGGTGTCGCGGGACCGGCCGAAGCGCTCCTCCCGAGCCTGCGCGTCGCTCGTGGCGCCGGCCCGGACCTGGTCGAACTCCTCGAAGGACAGCCCGCTACGGGACGCCTCGATGAGCGCGGTGACCCGCGGCGGCAACCCGTGCAGCTGGATGCTCTTGTGCACGGTGCGCGGGACGGGTTCCCAGTGCCCGAGCATCGCGACCGAGTCGGGGCCGCCACGCTTGGCCCCGGCGCCGACCGCGGAGCTCCCCCAGCCGCCGGCGGGCTGCCGGACGACCGTGGTTTCCGTGGTGGCCCGGTTCACCACGAGGGTGCCGGCGGCGACCTGGTCGGTCCAGCGGGCGACCTCGTCGACGTCGAGGGTGTGCAGCGCCTCGACCAACCCGTGGTCGCCGCCGTTCTGGAGCGCGATCGCCTGCTCGAGCGTCTCGACCTGCACCACCCCGAGGACCGGGACGCCGGCCTCCGGGTGGGTGGACGCGCTGCCGGGACGGACGCCGACGCGGACGCCCGGGGTCCAGAGGCGGCCGGACTCGTCGAGCAGCCGCGGTTCGACGAGCCAGGACTCCCCCGGTGCCAGCTCGGTCAGGGCTGCGCGTGCGGCCCCGGTCGGCTCGACGACCAGCGGCCCGACCTGCGCCGCGGGGTCGGTGGGCCAGGCGACCCGGAGTGCTCGGGTGGCGTCGGCGAGCTGGCGGAGGAAGCGGCTGTCGGCACCGTCCTCGCCGACCGAGCCGACGAGCACGACGAGCGAGATCGCCGCGCCCGCCTGCCCGGACTGCGTGAACGCCGAGGCGACGACGTCGCGGACGGCCTGGTCGACGTCGGCCGCGGGGGTGACGACGGCGGCCGAGACCGCACCGGTGTCGGCGAGGAGGGGCAGGCCGGCCCGCCACCACCGGAACGACCGAGCGGTGTCGGGCGAACCGGTGAGCAGCACCCGGTCGACGGCCGGGTGGGCCACCAGGTCGCGGCCGAGTTCGCTGACGTCGAGGTCGACGAGCTGGAGCAGCGAGTGCGGGACCCCGGCGTTCCACAGGACGTCGGCGAGCACCGCACCGGACCGCTTGGCGAGCGGCGACGGCTTGAGGACGACCCCGCTGCCGGCGGCGAGCGCCGAGAGCACGCCGTCCGCCGGGGTGGTGAGCGGCGAGTTCCACGGGGCGACGACGACGGTCAGTCGTGGCGGGACGAAGGTGGCCCCGGCGACGTCGACCAGGTGACGTGCCCGATCGGCGGCGTGGTGGGCGGCGTCGACGGCACCGCTGACCTGACGGTCCGCCTCGGTCAGGGTCATCGCGGTCTCGGCGACGACGACCTCGACCAGGTCGGCACGGCGGACCTCGAGCTCGTGCGCGACGAGGTCGAGCAGTTCGGCGCGGTCCTGCGGGTCCTGCCGACCCCAGTTGACGCCGGCCTGCGCGGTGCGGGCGATGGTGCGTTCGAGGCGGGGACGGTCGGTGACCCGGGCACCGCGGATGGTGGCGGTGCCGAGCTGCGAACGGGGCACGCGACGGAGCAGGTCCGCGGCCCACTGCCGGTTCGCGTCGACCCCGGCGTCGGTGTCCACGGCGGGCGGGTGCACGGCCCGGATCTCCGGGGCGCCGAGGGGTGCCCGGCGGTCCTGGGAGCGGAGGGTGACCGGCGCGGGGTCGTCGAGCACGGCGACGGCGACGGCGAGCCGGTCGCGTGCGCGCTGCACGGCGGCGGACCGGTCGTCGTCGCTGCCGCCCGGAGTGGTCGGCGACGCTGCCGCACCCTCGCGCAGCCGACGGGCGAGGTACGGGATCGCGGCGTCGAACTGGTCGGGGTGCACGACCGGGGTGAGGAGGGTGACCGTGCCGGCGTCGGCGCGGACGGCGTCGAGGAGGGTGCCCGTCATGCCGAGGAGCATCTCGACCTCGAGCGCCTCGGTCACCCCGCGGCGGTCGGCGAGCACGCGGGCGGCGGCGAGCAGCACTGGGTCGAGTCCGGCGAGCGCGATCCGGACGGCGTCGGTGTGCTCCGGCGTGAGCGCGGCGTCGAGCAGGCGGAGGATCGCGGTGTCGATCTGCTGGCGGGTGGCGAGGAGGGCCGACGGGCGGGCGTGCACGAGGGCGTCGGCGCGTTCCTCGGCCAGGTGGGCGCCGTCGACGAGCCGGACCCGGATGGGTGCGCCGCCGCGGAACCGTCGCGCGGCCGCCCACTCGGTCAGGGACGCCAGGACGCCGAGGCTGTCCGGCAGCGACGCGGGCAGCGTGATGCCGGCGGTGGTGTGGGCGAACTCGTCCGCATCGAGCAGCGTCCGGAACACCGCGACGCTCAGGTCGAGGTCGTCCGGGCCGTCGACGAGCAGCGTGACGGCGCTGCCCCCGGCGACGGCTGCGCGGAACACCGGGACGAGTCGGTCGACCGCCTGCACAGTGGCGTCCTCGAGCGACCACGGCGAGGTGGGCGGGACGACGTCCGCGACCGCGAAGGACACCGCGGGCACGTCGTCGCGTCCGACCAGGTCGGTGATCCACGCCAGTCGACGATCGCTCTCGGCGGGACCGAACACGGTCGGGCCGAGGGGCAGGACGTCGAGGCGGGTGCCCGTGCCGGCGAGCTTGCCGAGCGCGGAGCCGAGTCGGGCCTGCGGGGCGTCGACCACCAGGTGTCCGGCGAGTCGGCGGAGCACCCGCCGCGCGGACGGGATGACCGCCCAGGGCGCCATCGTGGCGAAGCCCCCACCGACGGTGACCGCTCCGCGGAGGTACCAGGCGAGGAAGTCCGGCACGGCACGGCTGGCCTTCTCGAGGTTGCGGGCGGCGACCTTCGGGTCGTCGGGTCGGATCACCTTGTCGATGAACCCGCGGGCGAAGTCGAGGCCGCGCTCGTCACGCAGGACCTCGGCGAGCCGGGCCGCTCCGGCGTCGGGCTTCACCCCGCGGGAGGCGTCCAGCCAGCGTCCGACGAGGGCAGATGCGTCGTCGGTGCAGTCCTGGAGGCGTGCGGGCGGCATGGACTCGATCGTAGGCCGCTCCCCCGACGTCTCCTCGGAGGCGGCGGTGTGCCGTCCAGGAGTCAGCCGAACGGATGATCCCGAGCCGACGAGCTGTGCTCACGGATACGCTGGCCGGATGGTGGAGCACGGCGCTGACGGCCACGACTGGGCCACGTGGGACGCGTTCCACGACGTCTGGCGCGGGCTGGACCGGGCGCTGGACGTGGCCGTGCAGCGGGACGCCGGCATCTCCATCCCCGAGTTCGAGATCCTGATCGGCCTGCACCGCGACCCCGACCACCGGCTGCGCGTCCGCGACATGGCCGCCGGGATCGGCTGGGAGAAGTCCCGCGTCAGCCACCAGGTCACCCGCATGGTCTCCCGGGGGCTGGTCGCGCGTGCCGACTGCCCCAGTGACGGCCGCGGCAGTTGGATCGTGATGACCGCGGACGGTCGCCGCGCGGTCCTCGCCGGCATCCGAGCACACACGGCGGCGCTGGAACAGCTGTTCTGGAGGCCCGTGGCCGGTGACGCGGACACCCTGCGGGCCGTCTCGCACCGGGTCCTCGACGCCCTCGGTCCGGTGGACACGGGCGCGGACGTTGTCCAGGGGGACGCCTGACCTGACAGCCGCGCCGCCCGTCGTGGGAGGATGCCGAGGACCGATCTGTGGGGGGAGAGCGCATGGACACCGACGGTTCACGCTCGGCGCGGGCGGCCCTCGTCGCCGCGCTCGACATCGTCGGACTCGCGCCGTCCGAGCGCTTTGACCGGATCGTCCGCATCGCCCGCGAGGTCTTCGACGTCCCGTTCGCGTACGTCAACCTGCTCGACGACACCCTGCTGCACACGCTGACGCCGAACCTGGCCGGCGAGCCGACGTCCGGGCCGCTCGAGTGGTCGTTCTGCCAGCTCACCGTCCAGCGCCCCGGGCCCACGGTCGTGCCGGACACGCTCGCCGACCCGCGCACCGCCGACCTGCCCGGCGTCACCAGCCGCGGCATCCGCTCCTACGCCGGTGTCCCCCTGACCATGCCGGGCGAGCTGACGATCGGCAGCCTGTGCCTGATGGACGTCCGGCCGCGGGAGTTCACTCCGCAGGACGAGGCCGCACTGATCGACCTGGGGCGGTGGACGGAGCAGGCCCTGGCGAAGGGGCTGCAGCACGACCGGCTGCTCGAGGTCGTCGAGGCCCTCACCCCGCCACCCGTCCACGTCCCCGGCTACACGCTGGCCGGACTGAGCGTGCCGTACGGCGACCTCAGCGGTGACGTCCACGACTGGACGGTCGCCGACGACGCCGTGACCTTCACCCTCGCCGACATCATGGGGAAGGAGCAGCCCGCCGCGCTGCTCGCGGCCGGACTGCGGGCCGCGCTCCGGCAGCACGAGGACCTGCCACCGGTCGCGGCCGTCGGGGCCGTCGAGCCGCGGATGAGCGAGGACCTCGGTCGGGCCTCCGCGTTCGCGACGCTCTTCCACTCGCGCCTGACGCCGAGCACCGGGCGGCTCGACTTCGTGGACGCCGGACACGGGCTCGTCGTGCACCTGCACGCGGACGGCACGTCGGAGATCCGGCGCTCGCGGGACCTGCCGCTCGGCCTGCACCCGCAGGGGGTCCCCTTCCGCCTCGGGTCCCTGGTGCTCGAACCGGGTGCCGCACTGCTCGTGGCCAGCGACGGCGCACTCGACCTGGGCGACGGGACGATCGACACCCTGACGGACATCGGGCGGACCTACCGTCGGGCGCCGAGCACGGCCGCGTTCCTCGAGACGGTCCGACTGCGGGCAGCCGAGCAGGCGGAGGACGACGTCACCGTGACCGTCCTGGCACGCGACGCGCCCTGACCGTCCTGGCTCGCGACGCACACTGACCGGCCGACGTGCAGGTGCTGGTACCCGAGACCAGGCACCAGCACCAACGCTCGTGCTCCTGACCCGAACAGGTACAACGAACTGGCGTCAGCCTGCCCCGCTCAGCTGGGAGGCGTGGTGTCCGTCCACGATCAGGCCCCGAACTGTCCGCGGAACGCGTTGGTCGTCCCCGCCCGGGTCAGCGCACCTCGAACGCGAAGAGCGAGTAGCCGTACCCGGTCGCCCGGTGCACGCCCTGGAGGCGCACGTGCCGCCAGGTGCCGGACAGGTCGACCGTGTCGGTCCCGCCGTCGCCGTCGCTGACGGTCGCGATCGTGGTCCAGGCGTCGTCGGCGCTGTTCCGCGCCTCGATCCGGTAGGCCGAGCCGTACGCGTCCTCCCACTGCAGGGTCGCGCGGTGCAGGGACTCCGCCGAGCCGAGGTCGACGTCCAGCCACTGGTCGTCGGTGTGACCGCTCGCCCAGCGGGAGCCCGGGTCCCCGTCCGTGGCGTTCCGCGCGGTGACACCGACCGCCTCGTCCGCCGACGAGGTCGTCGGGGCGTTCCGCGCCAGGTCGGGGGTCGGCACGCCCTCGGTCGAGTCCACGCGGAACTCGTGGAGCGAGTACCCGAACTCCGTGTGCCGTTGCACGCCGAGCATCCGCACGTACCGCGCCCGGACGCCGTCGAGCTGGTGGACCGCGGTCCCGCCGGCCCCGTGGTCCTCGGTGGCGACGGTGCGCCAGACCTCGTCGGTCGTGGAGCGCACCTGGACCTGGTAGCGGTCGGCGTACGCGGCCTCCCAGTCGAGTTCCACCCGGTCGACGGGGACCACGGCGCCCAGGTCGACCGCGATCCACTGGTCGTCGGAGGCGCGGCTGGCCCACCGGGTGGTCCGGCTGCCGTCGACCGCCTGGTCACCGGACAGGTCACCGCGCTCGTCGGAGGACGTCGTCACCGGCTTGCCGACCGCGATGTCCCGCGAGGCGTGCCCACCGTCGCCGGGCTCCGTTCCAGGGTCGGAGGCGCCGGGGTCGGAGGCACCGGCGTCACCGTCCGCCACGGTCGTGACCGTCGCCTGACCGGACGCGCCGCCGAGCGTGGCGTGCACGGTGGCGGTGACACCGTCGGCCGCAGCGGCCGTGACCGTGCCGTCGCCCGCGACCGAGCCGCCGCCGTCGATCGTCCACGTCGGCGCACCGTCGGTGCCGGCTGCCGCCGTCACCGGTCCGCCGTTGCCGTCCGCGTCGAACGCGTACGCCGTCAACGTGGTGCTGCCGCCGGCCGGGAGGCGCGTGGCACGCGGTCCGACCAGCACCGTCGACGGGGTGATCGCCGAGACCGACGGGGTGCCGTGGACCTCGAACGACCAGATCGAGTAGCCGTACTGCGTGAGTCGGTGGAGGCCGTGCACCCGCACGAACCGGGCGGTGCTGCCGACCGTGACGTGGTCGGCTGCCGCCGTCGTCTTCGTCACGTCCCGCACGGTGTGCCAGGGGCCGTCGGCGGAGTCGGCGACCTGCAGGTCGTACTCCGCCGCGGCGGCGCCCTCCCACGTGACGTCGACGTCGGTGACGTCGGTCGCACGGCCGAGGTCGACGGTGTAGTCGACGGCGTCCTGCCCGTGCGCGCTCTCCCACCGGGTCGTCGGGTCGCCGTCGAGCGCCTTGCCCGGGGTGTTCCCCCCGTCGCTCGACGTCGCGGTGGCGGTGGCGTGGAGCGCCTGGTCCGGGACCGTGGTGACCGCCGAGACCACGGCGCTGCCCTCCACCCCGCCGCTCGTGGCGGTGACGTGGCCGGCCCCGCTGCCGGCCGCGCGGACGCTGCCGGCGTCCGTCGTGCCTCCCGGCAGGGTCGTGGCCCAGGTGACCGGACCCGACAGCTCGATCGGGTCGCCGTACTGGTCGCGGCCGGTGGCTGCGAACTCGGCCGGGGTGCCGACCACCAGCTGCTCGAACCCGGGCGTCACCGCGATCGACGTGAGCTCGGGAGCGGGCGCGACCCGGAACCGGTACGTGTCACGGACCGACCCGACCGAGGCGGTGACCGTGGCACTGGCGGCGCGTTCCGTGGCCTCGTACGTGCCGTCGGCCGCGATCCTGCCGGTGCTGGCGTCCCAGGTCAGTCCGTCGAGCGGCATGGTCGCGCCGTACTGGTCGTACCCGGTGGCCGTGAACCGCGTGGTGGAACCGGGGACGAGCGTCGTCGGGCTGTCCGCCGTGTCGACGACGATCTCGGCCAGGTGGGCGTCGAGGTGGGACGTGATCTGGGTGTGCGCGGGGACGGCGATCTGGCCGATGACCCGCTGGCCGTCGTACACGTCGTACGAGTGCTGGACGTCGTCGGTGTTGTCGAGCACGTACGAGTAGGTGCCGTCCGCCGCGCGGAACACCTGGCTGAGCGGGTCGGAGGTGTGCCGGTCGGTGACCTCGGTGCCCACCGTTCGGTTCGACACGGCCTGGTGGTAGACCAGTCCGGCCATCGACTGGCCGGTGACCGCCGGGTCATCCGCGGCCCAGAGCGCCTGGTGGATGTCGAGGTACGTGTCCGGGTCGTACTGGGCGAGGAAGCCGAGCACGACGTTGCCGAGGGCGTCCCCCATGTCGCTGAACACGGCGGCCGCGTGGGCGGTGTCCGTGCCGGGCCGGTAGTGGGTCAGGTCGACCGAGTACAGCCGGTCGATCGTCGTCGTGTCCGCCGTGTAGTCCGTGGACAGGAACGACAGGAGCGGCGACTTCGTCGGCCAGTCCTTCGGCTGCTCGTCCGCGGTCGGCCCGTCGAGCTCCGCGGGGACGAGGGACGCGGGCAGGGTCGTCGGTGTCCAGTACTCCGCCGGGAAGACGACCCCACCGTCCGCGTCGGTGCTGACGACGAGCGTGCCGGTCGCCGGGTCGTACAGCGGGTTGGCGGCCGTCTTCGCCGTGACGTAGCCGGGGTGGTTCCGCTCGGCGGCGCGAATCGCGTCCTCGAGCTCGCCGATGGCGGCGTTCCGGTCCTGCGCGATCGCGTCGTTGCCGTAGGTCCCGACGCCCCACCACTTCTTGGTGAGCATCTGGATGTGCGCGGCGTTGCCGCCCACGACGCCGTCCTGCCCGACGACCTCCGGGCGCGCCTGCATCATCTGCCGCATGATGGCCTTCGAGAAGTCCGGGTCCCAGCCGAAGTAGTCGAACCAGGGAGCGGTCGGCATCCACTGGATGCCGTAGATCCACGCCGGGTCGCCGGAGAAGTACGTGGCCTCGGCCTGGCCGGAGTCGAACAGGATGCCCGCCTGGCCGTGCCGGTAGGCGTCCGGGAAGGCGCCGTTGCCGTCGTACGCCTTCGAAGCCGGGTTGCCGTGGGCGTTCTGGTAGTAGTCGCGGACCGCGGCCCGTTCGGTGACGTACTCCATCGCGCCGGTGGCCTGCATCTCCTCGTTGCCGAGGACGGTGCCGAGCAGGAACAGCCCCGCCTCGGACTGGATCGCCTCGGAGGACGACTCCTGGTTGTTGCCGCCCGGGGACGAGACACCGCCGGCGTTCGAGTGCCCCTCCCACACGCCGAAGGTGCGCAGGTGCGGGAACCGGTCGTCGTCGCGGTCCCAGTTGGCGTACTGCTTCGTCACCAGGGTGGCCATGCCCTCGTACCGCTTCGCCCAACCGGGATCGACCGCCCCGAGGAGCGCCGTGGCGACGGCGAAGTACCCGTAGTGGAAGTGGTTGTCGTTGAACTGCGCGGACCCGTACGAGTCGCCGAAGCCGATCAGAGCCTTCCACGTCGGGTACATCGCGAAGAAGTGCTCGCTCTCCCCCGATGAGTAGGTGTACCAGTCGGTGAGTGCCTTCGTGAGCGTGGCCTGAAGCTCCTGCTCGTCGGCGGTGTCGCCGATCTGCTGCGCCACGGTCATGTACTCGGCGAGCTGCTGGAGGTCCTTGCCGCCCCAGTAGGTGTCGCCGCCGTACGTGGTCTTCTCCGCGTAGTCGGAGAGGTACTGCCGGAGCACGTCCCGTTCGTCCTGACCCTGCGGCGGCGCACCGGTCGGGGTGAGGCCGGTGAAGGCGTAGTCGAGGGTCCAGCCGTCGTGCCCGATCGTGGTCTGCATCGTGCCGCGCGGGGTGGGGTAGGTCGCTCCGGTGAAGTGCAGGTCGTTCGTCGACTCCGCGTACTGGTGCTGCAGCCAGCCCTGCACGGTGTCGTGGTCCGAGCCCTGCAGCGTGTCCGTCTGCACGGACCACCGCTGCTCGACCTGCCCCGCCGCGGGGTCGTACGAGTAGTCCATCGTGGTGTTCCGTGGCACGGCGAACGCGGTCCGCTGTAGGTCGTCGAGGCTCAGCCCGCTCTCCGGCACTGCACTGAGCACGAGGTACCGGGTCCCGGCGGAGGCGTCGATGGCGGTGCCGCTCCGCGTGAAGGTGGTCTCGTCCGGTGCGTGCACGCCGTACACGTGGTCGCCCTGCCGGATCTCGAACCGGTCGCCCGTGAACGGGAAGCTGATCGGCTCCCCGTCACCGTCGGTGATCGTCGCGCCCGACTGCACCGTCAGGCGTGGGGTCATGCCGTGGTACTCGAACCACTCGTACGGGTTGCCCTGCACGCTCGTGACGTCCATGTACTGGCCGCCCGATCCGGCCTGCGGCATCCGCCAGCTGACGTTCCAGTCACCCCAGCGGAGCGCGTCCGCCTCGGTCGCGGAGAACGCCGTCGAGAACCGCTGCGCGACCCCGTCCGGCTCGTCCGTCAGGAGCACCTGGTCGACCATCACGTGCGCCCAGCCGGCGCTCAACGAGTCGACGACCCGGAGCTGCGCCTGCTGCCCCGCCCACCTGCTGACGTCCCAGTCCACCCAGCGGAACTGCTCGCTGTCCGTGCCGGTGGCGGAGGCGACGACCTGCCCGCCGACGACGAGCTGCACGGCTTCCTGGTCGGCGTGCTGGCCCCCGGCGATCGTGAAGGCCAGGTGCGCGTGGTCGATCGCGAACGACCCGGACGTCAGGGTCCCCGTGGCGCTGTCGCCGCTGGCGGCACCCCAGGAGGTCAGGTAGCCGTTGCCGAGCCACCCCGACACCTCGCTCTGCCCCGACGGGGTCCCGGTCGCCCGGCTGAATGCCGTGCCGGTGCTCGTCCACCCGTCGGGCACACCCTGCTCGAAGTCCGCGAGGAGTTCGTCCGAGGGGTCCGCCTCCGGCGTCACCGTGCCGCTCACCGTCACCGGCGACTCGAGCTGCATGGCGGTGCCGTCACTGTTCCACGTCGTCGGGGCCGTCAGCTTCGTGCCCTCCTTGCTGTTCGAGGAGACGAACGGGTACGCCCACATGTCGCCGGAGTACTTGCTCACGAGCAGGTCGGTCCACCACTGGTTCGTCGGTACCGGCTTCCCCGCCTGCGACGGGTCGATGTACAGGTGCTGGTCCACCGTCTTCTGCACGTCGGCGCTGTCGCTGATCGTCGCGGGCGGGGTGGGTGCGAACGACCCGGAGCCGACCCGGGTGCCGTCGGCGGGCGGAGCCGGGACCGCGGCCGGGCTCGGCAGCGCGGTGCGGGCCGGCCGCGCCGCCGGGGTCGACTGCGCGGTGCCCGACGCTCCGGCCGGCCGGTCAACGGCGTGCGCAGCGGTCGCGGGTCCGGTGAGCGCGATGACCGCCGCGACCACGAGGACCGCGGACGTCGCGATGGAGCGGGGCGAGGAGCTGCTTCTGCGCGGTCGTTCCGCGTGGCGTCGTGGCACGGAACGACCGTACTGACGGGGTCGCCGGCCGTCAGTCGGCGGAAGTGCGGACCTGAGCCGGATTCACGACCCCAGTTCGGGGGAAGGTCGGCGGAGGTGACAGCGGGGGCTCAGGCGTCCGCGGCGAGCGCCGCCGCGACGAACGCCGCCACCGCGTCCGCCCCGGCGTGGTCGTCGGCCGTGACGGTCACGACGGCACTCCGGGCCTCGTCGAACAGCAGCATCTGCCCGTACGCGCCGTGCAACCGCCACAGCTGCGCGGGACCGTCCCACCCGGCGAGCGCGTACCGCTCGTACCCGGCGTTCCGCCCCGCGACGACCCAGTCGGTGTGCAGCGCGTCGACCCATCGGGACGCCACGAGCCGTCGGCCGTCGACCTGGCCGCGGTCGCGGACGAACCGGCCGAGGCGCGCGAGTTCGGCGGTGTCCAGCCACAGTCCACCCCCGGCCGCGACGAAGCCGAGCGGGCAGCGCTCCCACTCGGCGTCGGCGACGCCGAGCGGAGTGAGCAGCCGGTCCTGCACGAAGCGGCCGACGTCACCGACCCGGGTCTCGAGCACGCGCATCGCCGTGTAGGTGCTGGCGTTCGCGTACTGGAACACCCGACCGCGGGAGGGCCGCCCGAGGAACTCGACGGCCAGGTCCGGCCAGTCGGTCAGGAGCGTCGGCGTCCACGGCAGGTCGACGCCGCTCGTCATGCTCAGCAGGTGCCGGAGGGTGACGGCGTCCGTGCCGTCACCGGACCGCCAGCCGGGCAGGAGGGCCGACACCGGTTCGTCGAGGTCGACCAGCCCGTCGTCCGCCGCGATGCCGGCCGCCAGAACGCAGACGCCCTTCGCGACCGACTGCACGTCGCGGCGGACGTCGGGCACCCAGTGGTGCTCCGCCACGTCGTCACCGAGGCGCACGTGCAGCCCGTGGGCGACGAAGCCGGTGCGGGCGACCTCGTCGACGACGGCGTCCCGGACGGTCTGCGCACGTGTCACCGGACCATCCTCCCGCGTCGGGAGGAGGTGCCGGTGTCAGCGGTCGGGGCCGGTCAGAGGTCGGTCCGCGCCAGCGTCCCCGTCTCGCCACGCAGCCGGACCTCGACGCTCGCGATGTCGGCGCGGGGCACGTCGGTCGTGGCGGACAGCCCGTGGGCCTCCCGCCCGGACGCCGTCCACGACGCGATGCGTTCGTCCGTCCCGTCGGTGCGGACGACCACCAGGTCGTACATCACCGAGCCGTCCGCCGACCAGTCGCGGCCGCCGTACGAGCAGCCCCAGTCGAACCGGGTGCCCCAGGCCTCGTTGCGCACCGCCAGGTCGACGTCGAACCCGGACTTGCCGGTCAGCGCGTAGCGGTCCGCGGTGGATCCGGTCGACACGGTCGGCGCGGCCGCCTCGGTGCCCGGTGCGTCGGCACGCAGGCCGACCCCGAGCCCCGCGACCACGGCGACGACGACGGCGAAGCCGGCGCTGACGGACACGATCGCGCGGCGCCGACGCCGACGACGCCGGACGCGGTGCGCGACCGAGGCGAGGGTGCTCTCGTGGCCGGCGACGGGCCTCCCGTCCGGTTCCGCGATCTCCACCGCGGCGTCGGCCGGGAGGCGCCCCAGCAGCCCCGGCAGACCGGCCAGCTCGGCGACGGCCGAGCGACACGCGTCGCAGTGCTCCAGGTGGCGCTCGTACTCCAGGCGTTCGGCGGGCGGCAGTGAACCGAGGACGTAGGCCGCGTCCCACTCGGCGTAGCGGTCGTCGCTCATCGGGTGACGCCTCTCTCCTGCAGGGCCAGCCGCAGTGCTCGGAGCCCGTAGTGCAGCCGTGACTTCACGGTGCCCTCCGGGAGGTCGTGTCGCCGGGCGATCTCGGGCACGGTGTGCCCGAGCCAGTACGCGTCGACGACCACCCGGCGGTGTTCCGACGACAGCGACGCCAGGGCGTCGGCGACGACGATGCGGTCGAGGACCGCGTCGGTCCGGTCCGCCTCGACCCGGTCGACCGGGTGCTCGGTGCCGTGCTCCCGGCGGTTCCGGGCGGACCGGGCGTCGTCGACGACCAGGTTGCGCGCCACCGTGAACAGCCAGGCGCGGGCGGCGTCCGGTTCCCGTTCCAACACGGTGGGCCGCTGCCACGCGCGGACCATCGTCTCCTGGACGATGTCGTCGACGTGGGCGGCGTCGCGGGTGAGGTGCCGCACGTACCGGAGCAGTGCGTCGCCGTGCTCGCGGTACAGCGCGCCGAGCAGCTCGTCCGGTCCCGATGCGGCCATCGTCACTTCGCGAGGTCGAGCGAGAACTCGACCGAGCCCTTCGGGTCCACCGTGACGAAACCGAGCGACGGTGCCGTGACGCCGTAGTCCTGGAACGTGACCGGGACCTTGCCGGCGACCTGGACGTCGCCGTCCTTGCCGACCGCGACCTGCGCGTCGGCGCTCACGGACTTCGTGACGCCGTGCATGGTGAGGTCGCCGCTGAGGGTGACGCTCTGGGTCGAGCCGCCCAGGGCGGTCGAGACGTCAACCGGCTTCGTGACGCGGAACGTCGCGGTCGGGAACTGGTCGGTCTGCAGGGCCTTGTCACGGAAGTAGGCGTCGCGCGCGGCCTCCGGCGTGCTGATCTTGCCGACCTGCACGGTGACGGTGGCGTCGGAGAGCTTGCCGTCGGCGACGGTCGCCGTGCCCTCCACCTGCTTCGTCCGTCCGACCACGGTGACATCCTGCCCCTGCAGGACCTCGTGCACCCGGTACCCGGCGTAGGAACCGGTGCCGGACTTCCACGTGCCGTCGGCGGAGGCGGCGTCGAGCTTGCCCGCGGCGCTCGGGGAGAGCGACGGGGCGGCGGCGGCGGAACCGTTGACGGCGTCCGCGTAGAGGCGCGGGCCGACGACGACGCCGACCCCCGCGATGACGACGACGCCCGCCGCGATGCCGATGATGACCTTGGTACGAGTTCGCATTCCCATACCCAGGACACGAGACCGGCGTCGGGATCGTTCACGGATCGGTCGGCTCATCGGGAACGCTCACCTGGGGGCCACTACTCTGAGCGATCGGACAGCCTGCCCCGACGCTGTCCGGACACCGCGCGGACGCTCGAGGAGACCACCCATGTCAGTCGGACTGCTCGCCGTCGTGGACGACATCCTCAGCGCAGCCCTCAAGGCCAGCGCGAAGACCGCGGGCGTCGTCATCGACGACGCCGCCGTCACCCCGCAGTACGTGCAGGGCCTGGACCCCGCACGCGAACTGCCCGTCGTGGGCCGGATCGCCCTCGGCAGCCTGTTCAACAAGTTCGTCATCATCATCCCGCTGGCGCTGCTGCTGTCGGCGTTCGCGCCCTGGGTGCTGCCGTGGCTGCTCGTCATCGGCGGCACCTACCTGTGCTTCGAGGGGGCCGAGAAGGTCACCGAGTGGTTCGGCGTGCACCACGAGGCCGCCGCGGACGGTGCGGCGAGCGAACCGAAGCTGGTGTTCGGCGCGATCCGCACCGACCTGATCCTCAGCACCGAGATCATGCTCATCGGGCTCGCCAGCCTGGACACCGACCTGGGCTTCTGGCAGACCCTCGGGGCGCTCGCGGTGATCGGCCTCGGCATGACCCTGCTGGTCTACGGCGCCGTCGCGCTGCTGGTGAAGATCGACGACATCGGCCTGCAGATGATGAAGAACCCCGTCCGCCGCACCCGTCGTGCCGGCGCCCGGATCGTCCGCGCGATGCCGGCCGTGTTCCGCGTGATCAGCATCGTCGGCACGGTCGCGATGCTCTGGGTCGGTGGACACCTGGTGATCGCGAACCTGGCCGAGACGTTCTGGGCGGGGCCGTACGAGCTGCTGCACCACGTCGAACACGCGGTCGAGGGCGCCGGACCGGTCGTGACGTGGGTCGTGGACACCGCGGTCTCGGCCGTCGCGGGGCTCGTGCTGGGCATGGTCGTCGTCGGGATCGTCCTGGGGATCGGACGGCTGCGGGGCCGCTCGCACTGAGCCGGACCGCGGCGCCGGGTCAGTCCGCGGCGGGTCAGTCCGCGGCACCGCCGGAGCCGCGGACGGTCAGCTGCCAGGCACTGTCGGCCGTGCTGTCACCGGCTCCGAAGGAGACGCGGTCGACGTGGTGGCGCCAGGTCGCCGGGACCCGCAGGCGGTGCGGACCGTCGCCGCACTGCAGTGGTTCGAGTCCGAGGGACCGGGAGGTCGACCGGGCGTCGAGGAGCAGCATCCCGGACATCGTGCCGTCCCCGAAGCAGGAGAACTCCACCGCGTCGACCTCCGCCGGCGCCGCGAAGGTCATCGCGACCGACCCACGCTCGCGCTCCTCGGTCTTCCCGGCGCCGACCTGGGCACTGAGCACCGCGAGCACGTCGTCGTCGTGCTCCACCGCCGCGTCACTCGAGGCGCTCCATCGATCGACGGCGGCCGGGTCGACCGGCTCCGGGGTGCAGCCGGCGAGGGCCAGCACACCCACCGCGGCGAGCAGCGCCACCACCGGTCGTCCGACAGACAGCTCATGAGACATGCGCGACAACGTAGCGAGCGACGCTCGTGTCCGTGCGGGAGCGCGGGCGCGGGAGGCGGAACGTTGCCGGATCGAGATGGATGCCGTCCGACGTGGCCTCGGCCCGCGACGACGACCGCGGGGGGGCGGGGGGACCACGGGAGGGGTGGGACGAGGTGGCGGATCAGGAGCCACCCCGCCCCACGGACGCCTCGCCCGAGGGCCAGGACGTGACGCCGACGGTAGCACCTGGACACATCGGGCATGCGGTGCGCGCGATCGGTTCCTCGGGTGGACGAACACCCCGCGACGCCGTCGCCCTGCTGGCACGATGGGCATGCCCCAGGGGTCGGATCAGGGTCCTGGGACGAGAGGGCGGGGGCCTCACCGACCCCCGCCCTCAGCGCATCAGCGTCCGACGCGGCGGCTCGCCGTACGTCTGCCGGTACAGCGCCGTGAAGCGGCCGGCGTTGCTGAACCCCCAGTCGGCCGCGATGCCCGCGACGGTGTCCCCCCGCGTCGGGTCCCCGGCGACCAGGTCCGCCCGGGCACCGTCGACGCGCGCCAGCCGGACGTACTCCATCGGCGTCTGTCCACGCTCCCGCCGGAAGGCCAGCGAGAGCCCCCGGGGCGACAGCCGTGCCGCGGCGGCGATGTCCGGCACGGTGATCGGCTCCCGCCGGTGCTCGTCCACCCAGGCGGTCGCGCGGCGGACGGCAGCACTCACGGACGCCTCCCGCCGGGGTTCGGTGACCAGACCGAACGCCGAGATCGCACTCACGACGACGAACCGTGACGCCTCGGCGCGGAGCAGCTCGTTGCCGTAGACGTCCGGCGTCTCGAGCACCTGACGGCGGTACTCCTGCACGGTCCGGCGCCAGAGCCAGTGTCGACCGGCGTCCACCGGTCGCAGGGTGCCCTCCGCCAGGCAGACGCCCTCGTCGTCCCAGACCTCCCGGGCGACCCGGCGGAGCAGCTGCGCCGAGAACGAGCAGGTCGAGGCGACGGCGTGGTCGACGACGAACTCGAGCTCCTGGTCGGGCGGCATCACGAACGCATCGCCCTCGCCGATGACCTCGTCACAGCCCCAGGGGTTGAACGCGAACGCACCCGATCGCACCTCGACGAACATGAGCTCGTCGGTGGCGTCGACCGCGAGTCCGACCTCGGTGTCCCACTCGAGGTCGGCGACGGTGACCGGGTCCCCGACGATGACACGCTGCCGGTGCGAGACCAGGTCGGAGGACGCAGCGACGCGGTACCCGAACCCCGCACTGATCGCTTCGGTGAGTTCGTCGGCATTCGTCGTCTCCACATCGAGGAACGAAGGACTGCTCATGGTGAGGGGTCTACCACAGGCCCGCGATGGACGGCGGGACAGGATCATCCGCACAACGAAGACGCCCGGATCCGTCCCCTGTGCAGTGCCTCGACGGCGTTACGCTCTCGCCACCCCAACCAGCGCGGCCGTCGGCGTCCGCCCCGGTGACAGCGACGTCGCCCCGGGCCCGGCGCTGTCCGCACATCTGCAAGGAAGCAGGTCACGGTGAACCCCTTCTCCCCAGCGCCCCTCGGACGGGCCCGAACCCGCCGACGCGTCATCGGCGCGACGGTGGCGGTGGCGGTGGGCGCAGCAGCGCTCGGCGTCCTCGCCACGACCCAGACCGCCGTCGCCGCACCCCCGGCCGCTGCACCGACGACCGACCTCGGCCCGAACGTCCTCGTCTTCTCCCCGGACATGCCCCAGGCGGACATCCAGGCGAAGGTCGACACCGTCTACGAGCAGCAGGTCGACAACGAGATGGGCACCGCACGGTACGCGCTGCTCTTCAAGCCCGGCACCTACGGCTCGGCGGCGAACCCGCTCGACATCCGGGTCGGCTACTCCACCGAGGTCGACGGCCTCGGGCAGGACCCGAGCGGCGTGACGATCAACGGCGGTGTGACCGCGACCGGCCGCAACGGCAGCGGCTCGCTCGACACCTTCTGGCGGTCGGTGTCGAACCTGACCATCCACGTGGTGCCGACCGCCGACGCCTGCCACACCGGCAACGAGATGTGGGCCGTCTCGCAGGCCGCGCCGATGCGACGCGTGGACGTGCAGGACTACACGTCCTTCATGCCCTACTGCGAGGACCCGAACTACGCCAGCGGCGGCTTCGTCGCGGACTCGGAGCTCGAGGGCGGGGCACTGAACGGCTCGCAGCAGCAGTTCTACGTCCGGAACACCGACCTGGGTGCCGGATGGTCGAACGGCGTCTGGAACCAGGTGTTCTCCGGCGACCTGAACGCCCCCGCGCAGTCCTTCCCGGTGCCGCCGTACACGACGCTGACGGCGACCCCGGTCTCCCGCGAGAAGCCGTACCTCTACGTCGACGACAGCGGGGCGTACCGCGTGTTCGTCCCGAGCGCCGCGACGAACTCGGTCGGAACCAGCTGGGCGAACGGGCACACCCCCGGTCGTTCGCTGCCCCTCAGCGACTTCTTCGTCGCGCACCCCTCGGACTCGGTCGCGACGATCAACGCCGCCCTCGCGAAGGGCAAGCACCTGCTCGTCACACCCGGCGTCTACGACGTCGCGAAGAGCATCTCCGTCACGCGTGCCGACACCGTGGTGCTCGGTCTGGGGATGGCGACCCTGACCGCGCAGGCCGGTGCCGTCCCGATGGTCGTCGGTGACGTCCGGGGCGTCGACATCGCCGGGCTGACCTTCGACGCCGGCCCCGTCGACTCCCCGACGCTGCTGCGGATCGGCAGTGGTCACCACAAGGTCGACCGCAACCCGGCCACCGCCGGCAGCGCCGCCGACCCGACCGCCCTGCAGGACGTGTTCTTCCGCATCGGCGGCCCGCACGTGGGCAAGGCCACGACGAGCCTCGAGGTCAACAGCAGCCACACGATCCTCGACGACATCTGGGCCTGGCGTGCCGACCACGGTGTCGCCGGTTCCGTCGGCTGGACGGTGAACACCGCCGACACCGGCGTGGTCGTGAACGGGGACGACGTCACCGCCACCGGCCTGTTCGTCGAGCACTACCAGAAGTACAACGTGGTCTGGAACGGCGAGCGCGGGCGGACCGTGTTCTTCCAGAACGAGCTGCCGTACGACGCTCCGGACCAGGCCTCCTGGCGCCACCAGAAGGTGAACGGCTGGGCCGCGTACAAGGTGTCCGACAAGGTGGAGACGCACGAAGCGTGGGGTCTCGGCAGCTACATCTTCACGAACGTCAACCCGTCGCTGCACGCGACGCAGTCGTTCGAGGTGCCGGACCGACCGGGCGTGGTGCTGCACGACATGACCACCGTCGCGCTCAACACCAACGCCGGCACGATCGACCACGTCGTCAACGGCCAGGGCTCCGCCGCCACCGGCGCGGTGTCCGGGCAGCCGCAGACCGTGACGCGGTACTCGAACAGGGCGGTGCAGTAGCGGACGCACGCCGACCCACACGACGCGAGCCGAGCCTCCCGTCCGTCATCACGACGGACGGGA